>NZ_JBNDHZ010000012.1:0-91832 GCF_056755355.1 Luteibacter sp. HAY1-4A | reverse complement strand
GGGCTGTGGCGCGCCCCCCCCCCCCCCCCCCCCCCCCCCCCCCCCGCTTCCCGCATCACGTTTTTGAGCGCATGACCGAATTCGAAGCCACCATCACCGACCTCAGCCACGACGGCCGGGGCGTCGCCCGCATCGACAACAAGGCCACCTTCGTCTCCGGCGCCCTGCCGGGCGAGCGCGTGCTGCTGAAGTACCGCAAGCGCCATCGCAACTACGACGATGCCGAAGTCGTCCGCATCCTCGAGGCCTCGCCCGAGCGCGTGGAACCGGTGTGCCGGCATTTCGGCCAATGCAGCGGCTGTTCGCTGCAACACCTGGCGCCGGCGGCACAGATCGCCGCCAAGCAGCGCGTGCTCGCGGAAAACTTCGAGCGCATCGGCAAGGTCACGCCGGAAACCTGGCTGCCGCCGCTGGTCGATCAGGCCTGGGGCTATCGCCGGAAGGGCCGTTTTTCCGTGCGGTACGTGGCGAAGAAAGAACGCGTGCTGGTGGGTTTCCGCGAGGAATCGAACCCGCGCTTCGTGGCCGATATCGAGGTGTGCGAGGTCATCCATCCGGCACTCGGCCCGAAGGTGGGGCTGCTCGCCACGCTCATCGGCGGCCTCGACGCGGCGCGCGATATTCCCCAGGTGGAGTTCGCCGCGGGTGACGACACCGTCGCCCTCGTTTTCCGCCACCTGTCGCCGCTGTCGGAGCGCGATCGCGCCGCATTGACCGAGTTCGGCAAGGCGCACGGGCTGGCCATCTACCTGCAACCGGGCAACCACAGCAGCGTGCATGCGCTGTGGCCGGAGACGCCGCGGCTCTCGTTCGCCGTTCCGGCGGAGAACGTGGAACTAGACTTCCTGCCGCTCGACTTCGTGCAGGTCAACGCCGGCATGAACCAGCGCATGCTTGCGCGCACCCTCGAGCTGCTCGACCTGCAGCCGGGTGATCGCGTGCTGGACCTGTTCTGCGGCCTCGGCAACTTCACCCTTCCCATTGCCCGCCACGCGGCCGAGGTGGTCGGTGTGGAAGGCGAGCACGGACTCGTGGAACGCGCGGCGGCGAACGCCGCGCGCAACGGTCTGGGCAACGCCACGTTCCGCGTCGCCAACCTCTTCGACGACCAGCGCAATGAGCCCTGGGCCACGCAGGCATGGGACAAGATCCTTCTGGACCCGCCGCGCGCCGGCGCGGACAAGGTGCTTGAATACCTTCCGCGCAAGGGCACCAACCGCATCGTGTACGTGTCGTGCCATCCGGGTTCGCTGGCGCGCGATGCGGGTATCCTCGTCGGGAAGCACGGGTTCCGGCTCGTGTCCGCCGGTGTGATGGACATGTTCCCCCACACTGCGCACGTCGAATCCATCGCGCTGTTCGAGCGCGGCTGACGGAACGGGAAGCGCATGGGCGTCGAAATCGAACGCAAGTTCCTCCTCGCCGGCGATGGCTGGCGCAATCTGGTTGAGCGCAGCGAGCGGATCGCACAGGGTTACCTGGTGGCCGGTGCGGCGATCGCCGCGGGTCATGCGAAGTGCTCCGTCCGGGTGCGCCTGTCCGGTGACAAGGGCTGGCTCAACATCAAGTCGGCCACCCTGGGTGTCGAGCGCCACGAGTTCGAATATCCGATTCCGTATGCGGATGCCGAACACCTGCTGCATGAACTGTCCGATGGCGTGCTGGAAAAGATCCGGCACCACGTCATGCTCGACGGTGCCCATTTCGAGATCGACGAATTCCTCGGCGACAACGCCGGACTGATCGTGGCCGAAGTGGAACTTCCGTCGGCGGATGCGCCTTATCCGAAGCCGGAATGGCTCGGCATCGAGGTGAGCGAGCAGTCGCGCTATTACAACGTGAACCTTGTCGACCGGCCGTTCGCGCAATGGTCGGCCGCGGAACGGGAAGGGAAGGGAGACACCGCATGCTGATCGTCGGCCTTGCCGGCACGGAACTCGCCAAGCACGAACGCGCCTGGCTTACCGCGCCGGGCGTATCGGGCACCATCCTGTTTTCCCGCAATTTCGCCTCGCGCCGGCAGGTGTCCGCGCTGATCGAATCGATACGCGAAGTCGCCGGCGAAGACTTCCTCGTATGCGTCGACCAGGAAGGCGGCCGCGTGCAGCGATTCCGCGATGGTTTCACCCGGCTGCCGCCCGTCGCGGCCATCGGCCGGCTCTATGACACCGATCCGGTGGAAGCGGTGAACCGCGCCGAGGAACATGCCTGGATCATGGCGAGCGAAATGCGCGCCATCGGCGTGGACTTCAGCTTCGCGCCCGTCGCCGACCTCGATCGCGGCAGCCGCGCGATCGGCAACCGCGCCTTCCACGCCGATCCGGCAGTGGCGGCCGAGCTGGTGCAGGCCTATGTGCGTGGCATGCACCTGGGCGGCATGGCGGCCGTACTGAAACACTTCCCCGGGCACGGGTCGGTGCTCGAGGACACGCACCTGTCGTCCGCGGTCGACCCGCGCGGCAAGGACGAGATTTTCGCCAACGATCTGCTTCCCTTCCTGGCGGGCATGGAAGCACACGCCGAGGCCGTCATGGCCGCGCACGTGACGTATCCGGCCGTGGACGATCGCCCCGCCGGTTACTCGCGCGTGTGGATCGAGGACGTGCTGCGCGGCGAACTCGGCTTCCGCGGCTGCGTGTTCGGCGACGACATCAGCATGGCCGCGGCAGGCAGCGTCGGCGGCATCGCCGAGCGCGCCGCCGCCCATCTCGACGCCGGTTGCGATCTGGTGCTCGCCTGTTTCCCCGACGTCGTTCCCGAGGCGATCGCCGCAGTCGCCGGTCGCAGCCCTTCGCCGCCCGATCGCATCGCGCCACTGCGCGGTGCGATCGGTTCGACCTGGGAAGGACTTGCAGACAACCCCCAGCGCGAGCGATTCATCGCACGCGTGACCGCCCTGGAGCCTTGAGCCACCCATGACATCCGTCCCGTACGAAGAAGCGCTGGCCAGCGCGGACCTCCTGTTCGGCCACGAGCAGCTCGACATCGAGATCGCCCGCATGGGCCGCGAGATCGATCACGCGCTCGCCGGCGAACGCCCCGTGTTCCTCACCGTGATGCACGGTGCCCTGATCTTCGCGGGGCAGCTCGCCCTGTCGATCCGCACGGACCTCGAGTTCGACTACGCGCACGCCACGCGTTACCGCGGCCAGACCAGTGGCAGCGACCTGCATTGGCTGCGCCGGCCGGAGGTTCCGTTGCAGGGGCGCACCGTGCTCCTGGTGGACGACATCCTCGACGAAGGCCACACCCTGAAGGCCGTGCGCGACGCCTGCCTCGACATGGGTGCGGATCGCGTACTGCTGGCCGTGCTCTGCACCAAGGTGCATGGCCGCCGTGCCCACGGCATCTCGGCCGACTTCAACGGCGTGGACGTACCGGACCGCTATGTCTTCGGTTACGGCATGGACTACAACGAACACGCCCGCAACCTGCCGGGCATCTACGCGCTGAAGGACTGACCCGATGAGCATCGACCTTGCCGTCATCGGCGGCAGCGGCCTTTACGCGTTCGAGGGGCTCGAAGACAGCGAGCGCCACACCGTCGAGACGCCGTTCGGCGCCGCCTCGGGCGACGTCGTCACCGGTCGCTTCCGCGGCAAGCGGCTGGCCTTCCTGGCCCGCCATGGCGAGAGCCACACCGTGCCCCCGCACCGGGTGAACTACCGGGCCAACCTGTGGGCACTTCATTCGCTGGGCGCGCGCCGGGTCGTGGCGGTCAACGCCGTTGGCGGCATCCGCGACGACATGGGCCCGCGCACGCTCGTGGTGCCGGACCAGATCATCGATTACACCCACGGCCGCTACACCAGCTTCAACGACGTGGAAGGCGCCGAAGTGCGGCACATCGACTTCAGCGAGCCGTATTCCGAGAGCCTGCGACAGGCGATCCTCACCGCCGCCAGGGCGGAAGGGCTGGCCATTATCGACGGTGGCGTGCATGGGGTAACCCAGGGTCCGCGGCTTGAAACCCGTGCCGAAATTGCGCGTATGAAGCGCGATGGCTGCGATCTCGTCGGCATGACGGGCATGCCCGAAGCGGTGCTGGCCCGCGAGCTGGATCTCGAATTCGCCTGCCTCGCACTGGTCGCGAATTTCGCGGCCGGCGCCGGGGACGAAGCCGAGATCAGCATCGAGGAAATCTTCGCCCACCTCGCCGCGGCGACCACGAACGTGCCCCCCATCCTGGGTCGGTTACTGCTGACAGGTTGATCTCGGAAAGAATCCCAGTTGCGCTTTACCTGGAAACATGATGATACTTCCGCTGCGCCGCGGGGGCAGGCCAAGGGGATCCATGGGGAACGCCTCGCCATCCGGGTGCTTCCAGTCCATGTCCAGAGGTTTCCGCAATGCGTTTCGGTACGGTCAAGTGGTTCAACGACGCCAAGGGTTTCGGTTTCATCGCGCCCGAGGACGGTGGGGAGGACGTGTTCGTCCACTTTTCTGCGATCAATTCCAAGGGGTTCCGTAGTCTCCAGGAAGGCCAGCGTGTGAAGTTCGAAGTGACCACGGGCCCGAAAGGCGCCCAGGCGTCAGGCGTCGAAATCGCCGCCTGACCGCTTCCACGTTCTTTGCAGGTTCCAGGAAAACCCCGCGCATCCGCGCGGGGTTTTTTTTGGAATCGTTCTTATTGACCATGGCCGGGCGGAGCGCCGATAGTCCGGCCTGCCGCGCCCCGTCGTGCGAGGCCAGGGAGAAACGGATGAAGCGAGTTACCGGCATCGGTGGGATCTTCTTCAAGGCGAAAGACCCGGCCGCCCTGCGCGACTGGTACAAGCGCCACCTCGGCATCGACGTGCAGGACTGGGGCGGCGCGATGTTCCCCTGGTCCGACGGCGACAACGCTGGAAAGGGCATGACCATCTGGTCGATCGGCGCGGAGGGCGGCGAACAGTTCCCGGCTGGCGCCTCACCCTTCATGATCAATTACCGCGTGGAAAACCTGGACGCGCTGCTTGAGGCGCTGCGCGAAGAGGGGTGCAACGTGCTCGAGAAGTCACCCGACTCGGACTATGGACAGTTCGGTTGGGTGATCGATCCCGAGGGGAACAAGATCGAGCTTTGGCAGCCGCCCGAAGAACAGTGATGCGCGAGCGGTCCATCGGCAATGGCGTGGCGAAACGGATGCGATGACGTGCCGTTTCTCTCGCAGGAAATTCACGGTCGGCAGTCGAAGGTAGGGCACCCAGCCACTGCCAGGAACCCGCCGATGGATGCCATCAAGCTGCTCAAGACCGATCACAAGCTCGTCAAGGAGCTGCTCTCGCAACTGGAAGAAACCAGCGAGCGCGCCACGAAAAAGCGTGCTGCCCTGCTGCAGGAGATCCAGGTCAACCTGAAAGCGCATACCACGATCGAAGAAGAAATCTTCTATCCCGCGTTCAAGGAAGCCGGGCGCAAGGCCGAAGCGAAGATGTACTTCGAGGCGCTCGAGGAACACCGTGCCGCCGAAGACCTCGTGCTTCCCGACCTGCTCGGCACCGATCCTTCCAGCGTGGAGTTCTCGGGCAGGGCGAAGGTGCTGAAGGAACTCATCGAGCACCACGCGGACGAGGAAGAGAAGGAAATGTTCAAGGACGCGAAGGAACTGCTTTCGAAGGAAGAGCTGGCCGAGCTCGGCGCGCGGATGGAAGAGCGCAAGGCGGAGGTCATCGCTTCCTTTGGTTGAGGTAAAACCGTTGCCGGATCATTCGCTCCGTCCCCGACGGAGCGAATGTCACTCCCATCACCGCGTAGTCCAATGCGATGGAGGCTTGTCATGGCGAAGCTCGTTTTCGCGATGAACCAATCCCTGGACGGCTACGTCGACCATGACGCGTTCGCGCCCGACGCGGCACTGTTCCGGCATTTCATTGAGGACGTGCGGGGCCTGGCCGGCAGCCTCTACGGTCGCCGCATGTACGAGGTCATGCGTTACTGGGATGACGAACGGCCGGAGTGGAACGCCGCCGAACGGGAATACGCGCAGGCGTGGCGAGGCCAGCCGAAGTGGGTGGTGTCGCGTTCGTTGGATTCAGTGGGACCCAACGCATCCCTCGTCGCGGACGACCTGGAAGCGACGGTGCGTCGCCTCAAGGCGGAGCTCGACGGAACGATCGAAGTGGCCGGGCCAACCCTGGCGCAAGGCCTGACCGACCTCGGGCTGATCGACGAGTACCGGCTCTATGTCCACCCCGTCGTGATGGGCCAGGGAAAGAAGTATTTCGCCGGACCGCGCGGGCGCTTGAAGCTGGCCGCCACCGATGCGTTCAGCGGCGATGTGATCAGACTGACCTACGTGCCCGCCTGATGCCAGCTCGCCCGGCAACGCGAGTCATCGCGATGTCCGGGCAACGCTCACGGCGCGCTCATTGCGCGCGCCGTTTTGCCACGTCGGCCGGTGTCACCGTGCCTGCCTTGCCACCGAAGTGGTGGACCACGTAGTTGGCAAGCGCCGCTACTTCCGCATCGTTGAACGTCTGTGCGAAAGCGGGCATGTAGACGTCCTGGTCGCGCACACGCATGGATACGCCTTGCAGGATGATGCCGACGACGTTCGTGCCCGATGGGTCGTTGACCGCCCGAATGCCGGCAAGGCCCGCCTGGGGCGTCTGCCGACCCGGGCCATTCCACTGGTGGCAGCTGGCGCATGCGCCCGCGAAGAGCTGGCTTCCCATGTCGCCCGCGGCGGGGTCCGTTCCCGGCAGCAGGTCCGTCGACGCGCGCAGGGTCGGGGCGCTCGCATCGGCCACGACCGGATCCTTGCCTTCCTTCGCCGGAACGGTTCGCAGCCAGGTCACCAGCGCGGAGATGTCGTCTGCGTTCATGTACTGGAAACTGTGGTCGACCGCCTCTGCCATCGGGCCTCCGGCCGAACCCCGCCCATCCGCGTGTCCGGTGGACAGGTATTGCGCGACTGCCGCGTCAGGCCAGGCGCCGATGCCGTGTGTGGCGTCGGAGGTGATGTTCCAGGCACGCCATCCGTTCACCGTTTCACCCGCCAACAGCGACCCCTTGCTCATCGCGAAGCCGATGTTGCGTGGCGTGTGGCATTCGCCGCAGTGGGCAAGGGCACCGGCAAGATAGGCGCCCCTGTTCCAGGCCTCGGAGCGGTTGGCGTCCGGTTCGAAGCGATGGCTGCGGAAGAAGGCCGCGTTCCAGAAGCCCATCGCCCAGCGCTGGTTGAACGGGAAGCCGATCTCGTTTTTCCTATTGGGCTGGCTGACCTTGGGCAAGGTGAAGAGGTATGCCTTGATGGCAAGGACGTCCGCGCGGCTCATCTCCGTATACGACGTGTACGGGAAGGCGGGATACAGGTGCTTGCCGTCCCTGCGGATGCCCTCGCGCACGGCGCGCACGAACTCGTCGTCGGTGTAGCGGCCGATGCCCGTGTCCGGATCCGGCGTGATGTTGGACGAATAGATCGTGCCGAACGGCAGCTTGAAGGCGAGGCCACCGGCAAAGGGCTTGCCGCCGGGCGTGACATGGCAGGCGATGCAGTCGGCGGCCTTGGCAAGGTATTCGCCACGAGCGACGGGGTCGCTCGACGGAGGCGCGCCCTCGAGCGATGGTGCGCTTCCATCGGCGGGGTCGGAGCGATTGAGCCACACATAGGCGCCGATACCGATCACGGCGAGCACGGGCAGGGCGATGAGCACACGTTTCCATCGCTTCTTCATGCGAGATCCTCCACACGGGGGCCCGTGGACGCGACCTTGTCTTCCGCGTCCTTCGACGCGGCGAGCGATGTTCGCGTCACGGGCAGTTCGCGTAGACGGATACCCGTCGCGGCGAAGATGGCGTTGGCCAGGGCAGGGGCGGCAATGGCGGTACCGACCTCGCCGATGCCACCGGGCGCCTCGTCGCTTTCGATGAGGTGAACCTCTACGGCGGGTGCCTCGTTGATGCGCAGGATCCGGTAGTCGTGGAAGTTGCTCTGCTGGACGGTGCCACCTTCGATGGTGATGCCGCTGAACATGGCCGCGCTGAGGCCGAACAGCACGCCACCTTCGATCTGCGCCTTTACCGAGCTCGGGTTGATGGTGATGCCGTTGTCGATGGCGGCCACCGCCCGGCGCATCCGGACCACGCCTTGCGGCGTCACTTCCACTTCCACGGCCAGGCACACGTGGCTACCGAAGGGTGAGGCCACGGCGATGCCACGACCGACACGCGGCGGAAGCGAGGCCCCCCATTGGATCTGCTTCGCCACGGCGTCGAGTACCCCGCGCGGCCGCGAACCGGGCTTCATCATCGATTGCCGATAGGCCACGGGATCCTTGCCCGCGGCGCGGGCAAGCTCGTCGACGAAGCTCTCGACGATGAAAATGTTGTGCGTCGGTCCGACACCCCGCCACCATCCGGTGATCAACCCCGGCGGCATGTCGTGGCGCACCCATTCCACCTGGGCATTGTCGAGGTCGTAGGGTAGGTCGGCGGCGGACTCGATGGCATCGCTGTCCATGCCGTCCTTGCCCATGGCACCGGGCAGCCAGCGGCCGAGGACGGTGCCGCTGGTGATGCGGTGGTGCCACGCGGCAGGCTTCCCATCGGTGCCCAGCGTGGCGGAGATGCGGTCGAAGTAGAGCGGGCGCACGCGGTCGTTGCGGATGTCCTCCTCGCGGCTCCAGATCACCTTCAGCGGGTAGGGGACCTGCTTCGCGAAGGCGATGGCCTGCTCGACCTGGTCCGTTTCCAGCCGGCGGCCGAAGCCGCCTCCGAGGTATTGGTTGTGGAAGGTGACGCTGTCCGCGGCGATGCCGCAGATGCGGGCCGCTTCGGCCACGCAGCGGGCCGGCACCTGCGAGCCGGTCCAGATTTCGCATTTGCCCGGCGTGACATGCACCGTGGCGTTGAGGGGCTCCATGGGCGCATGGGCCATCATGGGCGAGACGAATTCCGACTCCAGCCGCATGCCCGCGGCAGGCGCGTCCCGGGTGGCCTTGCGTGCCACGATCGCGGGGCCCGAGGCCGACTTCGCCCGAAGGTCACGGATGAGGGCGGCGTTGTCGAGGTGTTCGTTGACGCCATGCAGCCAGGTGATGTCGAGCGCGGCAAGGCCCTGCGAGGCGGCCCAGTAATGCTCGCCGACGACGGCCACCGCGTTGTCCAGCCGGACGACGTCGACGACACCGGGGATGGCGCGCGCCGCGCGTTCGTCCACGTCGCCGAGCCGCCCGGCAAGTTCCGGGGAGGTGCGCACCGCCGCGACTTTCATCCCCGGCACGCGGACGTCGATGCCGAACTGGGTCTTGCCGTTTACCTTGTCGGGCGAATCGACGCGCCGGATCGGCTTGCCGATGAGGGTGTAGTCCGCGCGTGCCTTCAGCGTCACCTTTTCCGGCGGCGGCAACTGCCCGGCGGCCTCGGCTACGGCGCCGAACGGCAAGGTGCGCCCCGAGGGAGTGTGTGTGATGACGCCACGCGCCACCGTGCAGTCGCTTGCTTCCGCCTTCCAGCGAGCGGATGCGGCACGGACGAGCATCTCGCGCGCGACGGCGCCTGCTTCGCGGAGCACCTGCCATTGGCTGCGCGTGCTCGTCGAACCACCGGTGGCCTGGATACCGCCGAGGAGCACCACGCCATAAAGCTCGTCGCTGGGCGGCGCATGTTCGATCGCGACCTGGTCCAGGCCGATCCCGAGTTCCTCGGCGAGCATCATGGCGATGCCCGTATAGATCGCCTGGCCCATTTCCACCGAAGGCATGACGAGGCGGACCGCCCCATCGCCGTCGATGCGCACGAACGCATTGGGAGCGAACGGCGGATTGCCGTCGGCTGCCGCCGCACTCGCATCCGCTGCCTGCCGCCGCGCGCTCATCGTGGTCATGGCGGGGCCCATGCCCGCGCTCCAGAGGAAGGCCACGGCGAGGCCGCCACCGGTCAGCTTCAGCGCGGCGCGGCGGCCGGTGTCTACGATGTCGTGATCGCGCGTGCTCATGACTGTGCCCCGTCGACGATGACCTGCAGCCCGAGCGGACGGCCGCTGGCCGCCTGGTGGATGCCCTCCCGGATACGCACATAGGTGCCGCACCGGCAGATGTTGCCGCTCATGGCGGCATCGATATCGGCATCGGTGGGTTGCGGCTTCTGCGCGAGCAGCGCGGCGGCGGACATGATCTGTCCAGACTGGCAGTAGCCGCACTGGACGACGTCCAGCGCGAGCCATGCATCCTGGACGCGCTTGCCTTCGGGCGTGCCGCCGATGGCCTCGATGGTGGTCACCTCGTTCGTACCGATGGCCGAAACCGGCAGCTGGCACGACCGTACGGGCTTCCCGGCAAGGTGCACCGTGCACGCGCCGCACTGGGCGATGCCGCAGCCGAACTTGGTTCCGGTCAGCCCGATGACGTCGCGGAGGACCCAGAGGAGGGGCATGTCGGGCGGGACATCGACATTGTGGTCCTCCCCGTTGATGCGCAAGACGGTCATGGAGGTCTCCTTGTGGGGCGGACACGATGGATCTGCTCGGGTCCCGACGGCTGCCTTGTCCCCTATTCCGGTCCGGGCGGCGCCGGGCGCTTACACCTGCATCGTTTGCGAATTGGGCCAGTCGCGGCTTGAAGAATTCTGCTGCGGCAAGCCGGCTGGCTGGCGCGTCGTCCAAGTATGCATCCCCGCGTGGCGGATAGGATGGCCTTCTGCAAGCGCGCAGACTTTCCTCACATTCTTACCAAGGGAAACGACGATGAGCAGAACCGCCGCGGATTACATGGCAGAAACCCTGGCTTCGGCCGGTGTGGAACGGATTTATGGTGTCGTAGGCGATTCCCTCAACGGATTCACCGATTCGCTGCGCCGCCTGGAAACCATCGAATGGGTGCACATGCGGCACGAGGAGAGTGCCGCGTTTGCCGCTGGCGCCGAAGCCCACCTCACGGGGAAACTTGCGGTGTGCGCAGGAAGCTGCGGACCGGGCAACCTCCATCTCATCAATGGACTGTTCGATGCGCATCGTAGCCGGGTGCCCGTACTCGCCATCGCCGCGCATATTCCGAGCACGGAAATCGGCATCGACTACTTCCAGGCCACTCATCCGGAGCTTCTGTTCAAGGAGTGCAGCCACTACGTCGAACTGGTGAACCACCCCGACCATCTGCCCCAGGTACTGCACCGTGCCATGCGCGCGGCCGTTGCAAGGAAAGGCGTGGCTGTCGTCGTCCTTTCCGGCGACATCGCTCTTCAGCGTCTCTCCGCGACGGTGCCGCGCTGGCTGGTTCCGTCCGAACCGGTTCTTCGCCCCAACCAGGGCGACTTGCGCAGGATGGCGGACATCCTCAACGAAGGTTCGCGCGTCACGCTGTTCTGCGGGGCGGGAACCGCCGGGGCCCATGCCGAAATCATGGCACTCGCCGGCAAGCTCAAGGCACCCATTGTCCATTCGCTGCGCGGAAAGGAATACGTCGAATACGACAATCCGCACGATGTCGGCATGACAGGCCTCCTCGGTTTCGCTTCCGGTTACAAGGCCATCAAGGCATGCGATACCTTGCTGCTGCTCGGGACCGACTTCCCTTACCGACAGTTCTATCCCGAGAATGCGCGCATCGTCCAGATCGACGTGCGTGCCGAAGCGCTCGGCAACCGTTGTGCCCTGGAGCTTGGGGTGCTTGGTTCAGTGGACGAAACGCTGCGGGCGCTGCTGCCGCTCATCGACGACAAGAGCGACACCCGTTACCTCGACGCCGCCACGAAGGATTACCAGCGCGCACGGGCGGACCTGGATGCGCTCGCGGAGAGTCGCCCGGGCGGCCACATCATCCACCCGCAGTACCTGACGCATGTCGTGAGCGATCTCGCGAAGGAAGACGCCATCTTCTCGTGCGACGTGGGCACGCCGGTCGCCTGGGCGGCGCGCTACCTGCGCATGAACGGGCAACGCCGGCTACTCGGCTCCTTCAATCACGGTTCCATGGCCAACGCCATGCTTCAGGCTATCGGCGCCCAGGCAGCCTTCCCGGACCGCCAGGTGATCTCCTTATCCGGCGATGGCGGCTTCACCATGATGATGGGCGAATTCGTCAGTCTCATCCAGAACGACTTGCCGGTGAAAGTCATCGTGCTCAACAACGGCACGCTGGGGTTCGTCGAGATGGAGATGAAGGCGTCAGGCTTCCTCGATGTCGGTGTCGATCTCAAGAATCCGAACTTTGCCGCGATGGCGTCTGCCATGGGGATCAAGGCCATTCGCGTGGAGAAGCCAGATGACCTGAAGGCGGCGGTCGAGGAGATTCTCAACCATGATGGTCCGGCATT
The DNA here is from genome assembly GCF_056755355.1 of Luteibacter sp. HAY1-4A. NCBI lineage: Bacteria > Pseudomonadati > Pseudomonadota > Gammaproteobacteria > Lysobacterales > Rhodanobacteraceae > Luteibacter > Luteibacter sp. HAY1-4A. Next base: position 79,598 of record NZ_JBNDHZ010000012.1, on the reverse strand, counting down.
GCTTGATGTGGTATCGGCTCGGCAGGAGCTTGTGCTTCCGCCTGTCAAGAACTTCGATGAGTCTTATAAGTTCGGGATGTTCATGCTCAAGGCGGTGCTTGATGGGCGCGGGGCTGAGCTTGTCGATCTTGCTAAGGTTAATTTGATTCGTTAAGGCGTTGGATTTGCTCATCGACCCAGGGTATCCCTGGGTCGATGCTCTCAGACTATGGACGTACCTTCGCTTACGGACAAACTTTTTATTAAGGCGACAACAGTGGCGCCGTAGCTTGGCGTCATTGAGAACACCTGATAGCTCTTCGTGGCAACTAGCGCCCGCAATTGTTCGAGTTCCTTATCGCGCGCTCCGCCATGGTTGAGTGCGACAAGAACATCCGTCGGTATCTCGGGACTTGCCGACACCTCAGTCAAGGATGATGTTTCCCTCGGCAAAGCCATCGACGTTGAACCGTTTCACACCCGAAAGGGTCAAGGTAAAAGGCTTTCCGGGCTCACTTCGTACGAAGAGTCTTACTTCCTCGCCTTTCACCAGGAAGCCATCGAGGAGGCCGTCGTGAAGCTGGGGGAGCGGAGCAATGGAGTGGGTCATGGTGTCTTGTTCACTTCATAAGGCCATAGGTTGTCACCGGAATCAGGAATAGGTCAATGCAACCAGATCCGCTCAAACGTCGTCTCCTCACCGCATTTGCCGTCGCGCCGATCGTGCCGTCGGCCATCGTGATGCTGATCTCTCTGGCCACGGGTAAGTTAGGCGAGGGGCTTTGGACATGCATGATCGTTCTTCCTGTGAGCTATTGCGCGACGATATTCCCCGGAATTCCGCTGTACTTGTTGGTTCGTCGGGTTCAATCGGCTTGGGTACTCTGCCTAGTCGGAATCGCATGCGCCCTGTCAGCGTCCATCGCGCTATGGTGGGGGACCTTTGGGGACGGGATCTCGATAAGCACTTCTGCGACGTGGATGCCGTTTCTGGGGTTTTCCATCGTTGCCGCCATATTTGGCGCTATTACAGGCTATGTCTTCTGGCGACTGCTGCAACCAGAACGTGTGGGTACGCCTGTCCGCTAACACTGGCGCAGTCGATACCGCTTGCAAGGCCTTACCGCGATATGGAAAAGCCCAGTGGCGACGCACTTAATAGGATAGCCGTCGCTGGGGCTTCGCCTCGACGGCCACCAGGCCGAGGCAGCCCGCCGCGAAACGGCCCGGCGCTGTGCCTCGTCCAGTTCGATGGAGCCATTCGTAATAAGTTCGGGATGTTCATGCTCAAGGCGGTGCTTGATGGGCGGGGCGGTGAGCTTGTCGATCTTGCGAAAGTCAACCTGCTTCGGTGAGCGTCTGTAGGCCCACGACCAATCGGACCGGCGCGCTCGGTATTGAGCGCGCGACCGGCGGCGGTGCCGGCTCCTGAGTAGTCGCATCGGCATCTGAGCGATCTGCACGAGATGGGCGGATGCGAATCGCTAAATCTCCTCCTCCAATCCTCCATCCTTTCTCGATGCGTCATACGCAGATTGCGCTCTTTCCAGCGCGGAGCCGTTGGCGAGCGACCAGTTGTAGAGGGCGGCGAAGGGCTCGCGCAGCGAGCAGCCAAGATCGGTAATCGTGTACTCCACGCCGACCGGCTGCGTTGGCAGGACTTTGCGGCTGATGAGGCCATTGCGCTCCAGTCGCTTCAATGCGTCGGCCAACGCCTTGTGGGTGATGCCGTCGAGCCGGCGCTTCAGGCTGTTGAATCGCGCCGGCTGCGTGCAGAGCACGCTCAGGATCAGCACCGTCCACTTGTTGGCGATCTGTTCGAGGATGGGCCGCGTCGCGGTGACATCCAGCGGCAGGTCGAGCACCTTCTTCGGCATAGATATACGCCCCGATATCTAGGCACCACCCGGTGCGTTCTTGTGATTAGATATACGGATGATACCTTGTTCGTCATCACCATTCATGTGAGGACGTATGAGCAGACTTTCAGGAAAAATCGCCGTTGTGGTTGGCGGGCATGGCGGCATCGGCGGGGCCATCGCAGAGCGGTTCGCGGCGGAAGGTGCCACTGTTTACGCCACCAGTCGTCGTGCCGAAGAGGGGGATGTCGAGCTTGGATCCGGAAGGCTGCGGGCGCGTCGCGTCGATGCATCCGATCTGACGGCGCTGGCCGCCTTCTTCGAGACGGTGAGCAGCGAGGCAGGGCGGGTGGACGTGCTCGCCGTCAACGCCGGCATCTCCGAGTTCGCGACCCTCGACGATGTCAGCGAGGATCATTTCGGCCGGACCTTCGACCTCAACGTGCGTTCGCTGCTGTTCGCCGCGAAGGCTGCGACCGCGATCATGCCGGATGGTGGTTCGATCGTGCTGGTGGGCTCGATCGCCGACGCCATCGGCACCAAGGGCTATGGCGTCTACGGGGCAACCAAGGCCGCGGTGCGCTCGTTCGCGCGGACTTGGGCCAACGAGCTTGCGTCCCGCAAGATCCGCGTCAACGTCGTAGCGCCGGGACCCATCGACACCGCCATGATGGCGGCGACGTCGGACGAGGTGCGCGCGACGCTGATGACGCTAATTCCGCTCGGCCGCATGGGGCGTGCGGAGGAAGTGGCTTCGGCTGCACTGTTTCTCGCCAGCGATCAGAGCAGCTATATCACCGGGGCGGAGTTGCCGGTAGACGGGGGCATGGCGCAGGTTTGATTTGTGTAGCAATGCCGAGCAGCGCACCCTGGCGCTGCTCATCCGTGCAGCAGCGCCTGATGCGCAGCGACGCCCGCCTGCACGCCGTCGCCGACGGCGAAAGCCACGCTGCCGGCCATGCGCGCGGCGTCGCCGCACGCAAAGACACCTTGGACCGAAGTGGCCTTCAGGGCGTCGGTCTGGATGTAGGTTCCGATGGGGCTTTCCTCGAAGCGGCATCCCAGTTGCTCGGCAACAGGGCTGGACACACGGGTGCGCGAGGCCGTGAACAAGCCATCCGTCACGACGCGCCGGCCATCGGCCAACAAGACGGTAGCGGCATCGATGATGCCCCCCACACGCTCAAGCTCGATCGTCACGCCGCGTGCGGCCAAGGCCTGGCGCTGTGCCTCGTCCAGTTCGATGGCGCCATTCGTAAACAGTGTGACCGTGCCCCAGTCCGGCAGCATCATGGCTTGGTGCAGGGACACCGGGCTAACCGCCAGCACGCCGATGTTCCCTTGGCCAAGCTCGTAGCCGTGACAATACGGGCAGTGGAAGATGTGTTTTCCCCAGCGTTCGGCCAGGCCCGGCACCTCGGGAAGGTCGTCCACGACGCCCGTGGCCAGGACGAGCAGGCGCGTCCGCACAAGCTGTCCGGCTTTCGTTCGCACGGCAAATCCATCCGGTGCCTGCGTGGCCTGCACGGCCTCGCCATCCAGCCATTGCACGGTCGGATAGGCCAGTAGCTGCCGCTTGCCTTCCGCGGCTATGGCATCCGGCGCGCGTCCGTCCTGGCCGAGAAAACCATGCGAGGTAGCGGCGAATCGGTTGCGGCGCATACCTCCGTCCACCACCAGGATGCGGCGGCGCGCGCGTGCCAGCTGCATCGCTGCCGACATGCCGGCATAGCTGCCGCCGATGATGACGACGTCGAAAGGAGAAGATTCAATGCTCATGGACCGCAGTGCCTCGCAATTGGGAGAGGCGGCGGTTGAAATCCGCCGACAGGTCGGCCAGCGTCACGCCGGATAGGCGTGCGACCAGTAACGCCTCCGCTTCCTGGAAGGCGGTGTCCAACGCCATGTTTACCGCCTGCTCCACCAGGCATTCGGGCTGGTCGACGCGATTTCCCATGGCAAAGACGGCAGGTGACCCCACGGCGCGATAGATGTCGTGCAGCGTGACCTGACGCAGATCGCATGTGATGGACCAGCCGCCACCGTGACCCTTGATGGCATCGACGTAGCCGAGCGCCCGCAAGCTGCCCAGCACCCGCCGAACGACCACGGCATTCGTTCCGAGGTACCCGGCAAGCTCCACGGAGGTGAGGGCACGATCGCTGTACGCCATGTGGAGAAGCACATGGAGCACGGAGGAAAGTCTGCTGTCGCGTCTCATGCAACAAATGATATTACATGAGTGCGGCGAGGGCAAAGCCGCCCTTTATTTGCGTTCTTCACGCATTACCAAGGCTGGCACTCGACTGAACCGATGCATCCGGCGGCGTCCCCGACTTCCGTAAGGACCCTTTCCTGCGCCTGCTTAGTGACCCGCCGCCATGCGCTTCAAAGCGTTCCGGTCTACCTTGCCCAGGCTTCCTGTCGGCAGTGTCGTCAGCACATGGATCTGGGAGGGCACGTAGGTGCGCGACAGCACTTGCCTGATATGTTGCTGGAGGGAATCCGTTTCGATGGTGCTGCCCGGCTGTGCGACGACGAAAGCGACCGGCACTTCACCCAGGTCTGCATCCGGCACGCCGACCACGCAGCATTCCTTCACGGATGGATGTTTCTCGAGTTGATTTTCGATGAGCCCAGGCGACAGGTTTTCGCCGCCACGGATGATCACGTCCTTGATCCGGCCGGTGATTGTCACGTAGCCCTCGTCGTCGAAACGACCGAGGTCGCCGGTGCGCAGCCAGCCGTCGATGATCGGCGACTCGACTTCCGCACCGACGTAGCCCTGCATCAAGACCGGCCCACGAATGCGGATCTCCCCATCCTCTCCCGGTGCGACGCGCTCGTCGCTACCCGGCCGGAACAGTGCCAGTTCCTGGCCTTCGAGCACGGTGCCGATGCTGCCGATCTTGCGCGCACGCGGCGGATTCATCGTCGTGGTGCAGGTCGCTTCCGACAGTCCATACGAAACGATGAGTGGCACGCCGAAGGCGTCCTCTATGGCCTCGTGCAGCGCCGGGGTGATCGGCGCGGAACCGCAGCGCAGGAAGCGCAGCGAAGGGAAACGTTCACCCGGCTCCAACCTGGAAAGCATGCGCGAATACATCGTCGGCACGCCCGTCACATAGGTCGGCTCGAACTGCCGCAGGCAGCCGACGATGTCGTCGGCGCGAAAGCGCTCGACCAGCGCGATTCCCGCACCCGCCAGCAGCGGTGCCACCAACTGGTTGTTGATGCCGTTGGTGTGGTGCAGCGGCATGATGTGCAGCAACCGGTCCGCCTCGCTCAGCTGCGTGTGTTCGATGACGCCGCGGGCGTTGGCAAGCAGATTCCCGTGGGACAGGACCACGCCCTTGGGCCGACCGGTGCTCCCGGAAGTGAACAGCAGCAGCGCGCGGTCGTTCGTAGATAAGCGAGGCGCTTCGAAGCGTCCGTCGATGGCGAGCGCCGACAGCGCTACGACCGAAGCATCGATGCCATCCAGGGCCGAGGCGAGATCGCCCGCGGCTTCGATATCGTCGCAGGCCAGCAAGCGCATGCCAACGGCACCCATGCGGGCAGCCACTTCCTCGGGCGCGATACGAGCCTCCATCACCGTGGGACACAGGCCCGCGCGCATGGCGCCGAAAAAAGCAGCGACGCAGTCCACGGTCTTCGCCGAGGCGATGCCGACGAAGGCGCCGCGGGGCAGGCGATGCGCGGCGAAGCCGGTGGCGAACTGTTCGATGCGCCCGGCGAGGTCGTCGTAGCCGACCTTCTCCTCCCCGACGAGGAAGGCGCATCGGTGGGCGGCCGCATGTTCCTGCAGGGCCTCATGGAGCACCGAAGAAAGTGAAGTGGCGCTCATGCCGCCGCCTCCGGGCGAAGCACGACTCCCGCGTCCCGCTCGAACGTGCCGGCCGGGTCCAGTGAGCGCAAGCCGTCGCGCTCGCGCTCGGACGGTGGCTCGCAGGCAACGGCGCCGTCGGCATCGAAGGCGAAACCGGTGCGTGCGCGTACTTCTTCGAGCGAGCTGTCCGGATGCCACGATTGCAGCGCAAGCCGTCCATTACGCTTGCCGAATACGGCGATGGGCGTCACCACGCCATGCATGCCGCCCGCCGCGGTGAGGAAATCGAGCTTCTCAACCATCGTTCGGCGCGAATGTTCGGTTCGCCAGGTCACCGCGCGGCGGGCCGTGGGTAACATCACCGCACCGCCACCTCCGCCGGGCAGGCGGACCTTTGGCTTGTGCCAGTCGCCGATGCTCGACACGTTGGTCTGCCCGAGTCCGTCGACCTGTGCGGCGCCGAGGAAGCACAGGTCCATGCGGCCGCGCGTGCACAGGTCGTAGAAATCCTCGTTGGCGAAGATCGACTGCGATCCCTCGGCCAGGACCGGATCCGAGCTGGAGATGGGAATCGACGACGGCCGTGGATCGACCCCGCCGGCCACATTGATATAGGTGAACTCGAAATCGTACGCGCGCTTGGCCAGCAGGCAGGCCAGCATAGGCAGCGTCGAGTTCACGCCGCTGAAGGTGATCTCGTGGGGACGAATGAAGCGTGCCAGGTTGGTCACGATGAAGGAGAACGGTGTCCAGGTCTCACGCATGGACGGCCTCCTTGGCTTCCGGGGCGGCGGCAAGATGAGCGGCGAGTACGTCGTCGCCCGCGGGTAGATAGGCTTCCACGGCAGGGTAGTCGACCTCGTAATGCGGCCAGCACGATCCTGGCCAGGCACCCCTGGGTACTACCGCGATCGCTTCCACCAGGAAGTGCGGAACCAAGGTCAGCTCGGGCTGCTTCGCAAACGATTCGCTGGTGGCGACGCTCTCGGCGATCACCAGCACGCGCTTGGCCGCGCGCGTCATGATCCGGTCCCAGTGCGACGTGCCGTACACGCGCACATCGCCTTCCGGGCTCACTTCGTTGGCGTGGATCACCGCGAAGTCCGGGGTGATCCGCGGGATGACATAGGTCTCCTCACCGGTGCCGTAAGGATCGACGATTTTTTGCCACCCGTTGAGTTCGACGAGTGCCGAGCCATGCAGTCCGCCGCAGGGCTGGAATGGCACCCCGAAAGCGGACGCGCGCAGGCCGGCGGTGAGGCTGGCGCAAGCGTGTTCTTCCAGTTCGACCTGTTGTTGCTCGATGGCGCGGCGGTAGTAGGGCGCCAGCCCGAAGTTACCTTCCATCGCCACGATGCCGGCACGAGTGCGCGATACACAACCAGCGCGGCAGAGGATATCGATGTCGTAGCCGGGCGATTGCTTGATGATCTCGAGGCGCCGCTTTTCTTGACGGATCAACTCGCGCACGAAGGCGAAAGGGCCTCGGTGGAGGAAGCTGCCGCCGAGGGCGATGGAGCTGCCGTCATCGACCAAGGCCGTGAGTTCGCTCAGGGGGATGATTTTCGATGCGGTCACAGGGATCTCCGGTTATTTGCCCAGCGCTTCGCGATACGCGCGCAGCCGGTCGATGAGGCCAGGGCGCGCCGCCGAAGCCACCAGCTCGGCCATGTCGGCGGCACGCGAATCGGTGCGGGTCACGCGAAACAGGCGCGCGGAGGCATCGGCGCTCAGTCCGCGCATGGCCTGCAAGGCACGCTCGCGCTCGGCCGGCCATGCGTCGATGTCGGCCAGGCTGGTGACGAAGCCTCGGATGTGCCCCTGGTCCGCATCGAAGGTGATGCCCTCATGCAACACCTGGCGGGCCCACGTCTCGCCGACCAGGCCGGCGAAGCGCCTGCTGCCGAGCACGAGGCCGAAGCCGAGCCCGGGCATGCGAAAACTGGCCCCTGGCGCGGCAACGCGGCGGTTGCATACGGCGAACAGGTCCACGCCCGCGCCGAAGTTTCTGCCGTGGGCAAGGGCCAGCGTGTCGTAGCTGGCATGGAACACGCGCTGTAAAAGTTGCTCGATGCGAACGAAGCGCAGCACCAGCTCGCCTTCGCCCTGTGCTTCGTAGCCACCGAAGTCGAAGCCGGCGGAGAAGTTCTTACCCTCGCCGCGAAACACGACCAGACGGGTGCCGTCGGCATCCGCTTGATCGAGTTCGGCGTGCAGCGCGTCGACCAGGTCGCCGGAAAAGGCGTTCATCTTGGCCGGCCGGTTCAGGACAAGATCCAGCACGCCGTCGTCGCGGTGGACCCTCAGCTCATCCATGGCCTGTCTCCGACAGCGCCGGTTCTTCGCCGAACACTTCCGCGTTGTGCTCGCCCAGTGCGGGCGGGCGGCGGTAGATCGGGAAGCCCTGGCCGGCGAATCGCAATGGCGAGGCGAAAGTCTTCGTGGTCGCGCCCGAGGGCAATTCCAGGGGCTGGACCCAGCCCATGAACTCGACCTGCTCGTCGGCCAGCGCCTCGGAATAGCTGTTGATCGGCGCACAGGGCACGCCGGCCTTGCGGAACATGGCAAGCACGTCGGAAACCTCCAGCGTTTCGAACGCGCCCTCGAAGATGGTCTTCAGTTCGGCCTGGTGCTGTGCCCGCAGCGACGTGGAACCGAAGCGCTCGAGGTCGGCGAGGTCCTCTCGTCCGATCGCTCCGGCCGCTGCGCGGAACAGCGCGTTGTTGCCCGCAGCCATGGCCACGTATCCATTGGCCACCTTGAACGCCTGGTAGGGCGCGTTGCGCGGATGCGCGGAGCCGAGCTTTTCCGGATCGATGCCGCTGCCGAAGTACTGGCTGGTCTGCAGCGCGCCCACCGCCAGCGACGCACCAAACATCGAGGCATCGATGTGCATGCCCGTGCCGTTGACCGAGACCTCGCGCAGACCGCTGGCGATAGCGAACGCGGCATACAGGCCGGTCGCGAAATCGGACAGCGGCACACCACACTTCACCGGTGCGCCGCCTTCCTCGCCGGTGACGCTCATGACGCCGGCCATGGCCTGCACGGTGAGGTCGAAACCGGCTTCGCGGGCACGCGGACCTTCCTGACCGAAGGCCGAGATGGAGCAATAAACCAATGCCGGGTTGATCTTCGCCAGGGTGGCGAAGTCCAGACCGAGCCGGGCCATGACGCCGGGACGGTTGTTTTCCACCACGACGTCCGCTCCGGCGGCCAGTTCGCGGGCGCGCGCGTTATCCGCCGGATCCTTCAGATCCAGCGTGACCGAGCGTTTATTGCGATTGACCGAGGCGAAGTTTTCGCTGAAGCCTTCGGTGAGCGGCGGCCAGTGGCGCATGCTGTCGCCACCGTCAGGATGTTCGACCTTGATCACATCCGCGCCCATGTCGGCCAACAACATGGCGCAGAACGGACCGGCGGCCACGCTGCAGAATTCGACGACTCGTATGCCTTTCAACGGCTGCACGGATGAACTCCTCTTGGAATGCGGTCAGGCGGCAACCGGCGGATAGCCGGGCTGCGCGTAGCCCAGCGTGCGCGACAGGCCGAGCGCGGCCTCCATCACCAGCTGGCTGTACTTACGGATCGCGGCGGGGCGCAGGCGCTCCACGGGACCGGAAATGCCGATCGCCGCGGCGGGCGCGCCGGTAATGTCGAAGACGATGGCCGCGATGCCGCCCACGCCCTCGCGCCATTCGCCGCTGTTCACGGCGAATCCCTGGCGGCGAATCTTGCCGATCTCGTCGAGCAGTGCATCGCGCGTGGCGATGGAACGTCCGGTTGGGGTGGGCAGGCGCTCCGGCAACTGGCCGAGGAATGTCGCGTTCTGCCAGGCCAGCAAGGCCTTGCCCGAAGCCACGCAGTGGGCGGGCGCGCGGCCGCCGATGGTGGAGTAGGCGCGGACCGGATGCGGCGACTCGATCTTGTTGAGGTAGATCACGTCCGTGCCGTCGAGGATGGACAGATGGATCGTTTCCTTGGTCAACCGGGCGAGTTGCTGCATGAACGGGTCGGCGGTTTGCCGCACGTCGATGCGCGCGATGACGCCGCTGGCCATCTCGAACAGCTTGAGCGTGCATTCGTACGTGCCGGCCACCGAGCCGGGGCGGACGTAACCGGCGGAGGCCAGTGTCTGCAGCGTGCGGTGGACGTTGCTCTTGGTCAGATCGAGTTCGCGGGCCAGTTCACTGACGCCGCGGGGCCCATTCGACCGGGCGACAGCCTCGAGCACGTTGAGGCCTTTAAGAAGAGTGGTATCCATCGTTCCAATATCCAAAACGGTGTTCCAAATAACCGTAAACCCGCCTTGGATTCGCCGTCAAGCGATGTTGCACCGCATCAGAAAAGCTATATGCATCAACGTCATACATGCTGATACGTGCCGAAAATACCTGTTGACCCGACTGCTGCCGATCTGCTTGTATGTTTTACATCACGGTACGGCGTATCACTATATGGAACGCGCCTCCGCCGTGTCATCCTGCAATCGTCTCGGGGAGAGATCGGCATGGCTCAGGTGCAAACAGGCGGGTCCACGTTCGGACGGGTGTTCAAGGTCGTCAGCGGCAATTTCCTGGAAATGTTCGACTTCATGGTCTACGGCTTCTACGCCTCGGCCATCGCCCACGCGATATTCCCGAACACCAGCGGCTACATCTCCCTGATGATGTCGCTGATGACCTTCGGCGTTGGCTTCCTCATGCGACCGATCGGCGCCATCGTGCTCGGCGCGTACATCGACCGTCACGGTCGCCGCAAGGGGCTGATCGCCAGCCTGGGGATCATGTCGGTGGGTGTGTTGATCATCGCCTTCACGCCGAACTACGCGAGCATCGGCATCGCCGCGCCGATCCTCGTGGTGATCGGCCGGTTGCTACAAGGCTTCTCTGCGGGAGCGGAATCCGGCGGCGTGTCGGTTTACCTCGCCGAGATCGCGCCGCCCGGCAAGCGCGGCTTCTATGTTGCCTGGCAGTCGGCCAGCCAGCAGGTGGCAGTGATCTTCGCCGCGGTGCTCGGCGTTACGCTGCGCATGGTGCTGAGCGAAGAGCAGGTCATGGAGTGGGGCTGGCGCATCCCGTTCGTCATCGGCTCGCTGATCGTGCCGTTGTTGTTCTACATTCGCCGCACCCTGCAAGAGACCGAAGCTTTCCAGAAGCGTGCCGTGGTGCATGCGCCAACCCTCGGCGAGATCTATCGCGGATTGCTGACTAACTGGAGACTGGTCCTCAATGCGGTGCTGCTGGTGACCCTGACCAGCGTCATGTTCTACCTGATCACCGCGTACACGCCGACGTACGGGAAGGAGGTACTGAACCTCACCGCTCGCGACGCGTTCATCGTCACGGTCTGTGTCGGCGTGTCCAACTTCATCTTCGTACCGCTGATGGGCGCCGTGTCGGACCGCTTCGGCCGCGTGCGCACGCTATTCTTCTTCTCCGCATTGGTCGCGATCACCGCGTACCCGGCGATGGTCTGGCTGGTGGCCGAGCCGTCGTTCGGTCGCATGCTGGTGGTATTGTTGTGGCTGTCCTTCCTGTACGGCGGTTATCAGGGCGTGATGGTGGTGAGCTTGACCGAGATGATGCCGGCGCATGTGCGCGCCTCGGGTTTCTCCGTGGCCTATAGCCTGGCCCAGGCCATCTTCGGTGGCTTTACCCCGGCGGTCAGCACCTGGCTGATCCATACCAGCGGCGACAAGGCCATGCCTGGGGCCTGGCTGGCCGCGTCAGCGGTTCTGAGTTTCCTCGGCGTGTGGATGCTGCAACGCTCGGGCGCGCCGGTGGGGCGGGGCACGCGTGCGGCGGGCGCGCCAGCGACCCATGCCGATCGCATTGCGCGGGTAGCGCACTGATGCGCGGCCGTTATGTCGTCGCCGTTGCGCTGGCTTGCGTTGTAGCGGGTGCCCGCGCGGAGGACTTCTTCCGTGACGGCTCGTTCAATGGCGAGCTTCGACTGTATCGCTTCGACCGCAATTACGATGCGGACACCCAGCACGATTCGCGGGCCAATTCGCTTGCCGGTCTGTTTACGGTGAAGAGCGGAAAGGTCGGCGGGTTCAGCCTCGCGGCGACGGCGTTTTCCGCGCAGTCGTTCGGCACGCAGTCCAATGACGTCAGCCGTGTCGACACATCGCTGATGGGACCGAAGAATTCGATCAGCGGGTTTTCCCAGGCGTACCTGGAATACGCCAATCGCTGGCTGGTGGCGCGCGCAGGCGACCAGTACCTGGCGACCCCGTGGATGGGACAGTCCGATTCCCGAGTGATCCCGGCGTCGTACCAGGGTGCGATGCTGGATTTCAAACCTGCCAAGGGCTGGGACATCTACGCGATCCGGACCTTGCGTTGGAAGAGCCGCACGTCCAACGGGTACACCGACGACAATGTGTACTACCCGTCTACGTATCACGGCGACGCCATGTACGGGAACAACGGCTCGCTGCCGCGCACCGCTCGCGAGGCGGACGGCACCACCGCCATCGGCACGACCTACGCTACCGGAGGCTGGAAGGCCCAGGCGTGGTACTACGACTTCGAGCACTTCGGTCGGATGGGCTACGTGGACGGCATGTACACCTTCAAGACCGACAGCGGGATCGATCCGTTCATCGGTGCCCAGGTCGTCCGCCAGACCAGTGGCTCCGACAACGTACTGGTAGACACGAAGACCAAGATCACCGGCCTGGCCGGCAACCGCGTGGACGCGCAGGCGTGGGGCGTCGACGCGGGCGCGAAGGTAGGCAAGGCAAAGTTCGACCTGTCCTATAACAAGCTGGATCGACAGCATGGCGCGGTCGGTGGCGGCGCCATCATTTCGCCCTATACCAATACCTATGCCACCGATCCGCTCTATACCACCTCGATGCTTCGCGGCCTGGTAGAGCAGGGCCCGGGCCACGCGTGGAAGGCGAGGGCCAGTTACGCCTTCCTGCAGGACGCGCTGACCGTGACCGCCAGCTATGCGCATTACGACACCAACCTGCGCGGCGAGAGCCACGACGTGTATGTCGATATCGTCTACAAGCTCGACAAACTTTTAAAGGGCTTGCAGTTGCGCGATCGGTGGGAGCATACCGTCGGCGGGCGGAACAATCTTAATCCGGGCAACCTTCCGTGGACCAATAACCGGTTGATGATTTCGTATCAGTTCTGACTGCTAGACCTTGCGCGGCGCACGACATGGAGCCCTGGAAACACAACGGGCCAAGAGGTTGAGTCTTGGCCCGAGCGTCGATTGGTGGCGGTGGCGCGATCTGACCTACCTGAACCAGCTCAGGGGTACAGCGTTGGCAATGGCCTTTGCACCTTGCGCGTTGGGATGGAGGTGGTCTCCCGAATCGTTCGCGGGCAGCAGCTGCGTTGGGTGGGCGGGGTCCCGCAAGGCCATATCGATATCAGCCACGCCATCAAAGAGGTCTTGGTGCCGGATCCACGCGTTCACGGCCTGGCGTGTGGCTTCCTTGCCAAAGGCTTGTCGCCGTAGGTATTCGACAGGCGTATGCGCCAGACGTTGCCTCCTGGGCCCAAGTGGACAATTTGGCGAATCGTCCGGTTTTCGATTGCCGCTCCCTTTTCATCGGGAGGCGTGAGGCTTTTCGCGCCAGGAAGCGACAGACGACGAGTCACTGCCCTTGCATGACGCTGGCAGCGCAAGAAGTGGTGGGACGATTGCGAGGAGGACGAATGCCCAGGCAAACCGGCTCAGCCATTTGGAGGGCTGCTGCGATGGTGTACGGAACGACTGCCACGTGATTCCCACTTCCTGATTCCTTGGCAATACCCGATGCACTGCGCCTCGGGAGGTCCGTGCGTTCAGCAAGCTCCGTGCCAGTCAATTGCGCGACGTTGCGTGGCGGGAGAAGGCGAATTGCTGTCCGCGCTGTGTACGCGGACATACGCGCCCCGGCCAAGGATTCTGGGCCCGGAGGGACCCTTCCCGGTACACCCGGAATGTGTCCCGACGGTTGGGAGAGAGTGGTTGATCTGAGTCCCACTCTCACCGCCAATCGGATACGATCCGGCGATGTCACGCTGTTCCGCAGATTCTGTGATCGACGTTTATCAGCGCCATGGGCTGGCCTGGGCCGCCTTGCGCGGACAGGAGCTGTCGGAGAACACGTGGCTCGAACGGTTCTGCGGTCTGCTACCTGACGGAGCGGCAGTGCTCGACATTGGTTGCGGTTCTGGCTTGCCCCTTGCGCGCGAATTGGTCCGGAAAGGTTTCAACGTGACGGGCTTGGACGGCGCTCGAACGATGGTCGAGCTATTTCAACGCAATCTTCCGGCCACGCCAGTTCATCTCATGGACATGCGCCAGCTCCAGCTGAGTCAACGTTTCGCGGGTCTGCTCGCGTGGGATAGCTTCTTTCACCTCTCGCCAGAAGATCAGCGGTCCATGTTCCGCAGGTTCCGCGCGCACGCAATGCTTGGATGCGCGCTGATGTTCACAAGCGGAACTGTCGAGGGAAGCGCTATAGGCGAACTTGAGGGCGATTCGCTTTACCACGGAAGCCTGAGTACCGACGAGTATCACGGCTTGCTGCACGCAGAAGGTTTTGAAGTTGTTGCGCACGTCGAGTCAGATCCCGCCTGCGGTTATCGAACTGTGTGGCTGGCTCGGCGGTGCAGATGATTGGACGTCCAAATGCAGACCTGGCGTCTGGGCAATGGACCTGAGCACCTTGTCATCCTGGTCCCGCCTGCATCGTGGGAGACCAAGGGATGGGTCATGGTGTGTGAGGAAGCCACGTACAGGCAAAGCCACGGGGTCTGCGATACGGAAGGCACGGCGGGTAACGCGGTTGTGCACGTGACCGGATGGACCAGCGACATTGAAGGATTTAGAGCCATTGTGAGGAATGCTTCGCGTGCCGTCACGGAGGCAGGGCTCGGCGTGCCCGTAAACCAAGCAGGAACCTCACGGAGGGGCGCTTGAGGATGTAGGGCTTGGGTAATCGATACCTGGATTGATACCTGGAGGGATCAACCGAGGCAAGAAAAAACCCCTTGCAGGACAAGGGGTTTAGTCTGGACTTGGTGGAGGTGGCGGGAGTCGAACCCGCGTCCGAAGGCGTTTAATCCCCGGATCTACATGCTTAGCTCACCGTTGGATCTCGTTTGCCGACAGCACGGCGTGCTAAGCGCGCCGGCAAACCAGCCTGTTGGATTTAGTCGTTGGCCGAGAGGCGACAGCCATTGACGATCTCGTGATAGTGACCCTACACCGACGAGCACGAGCACAAGATCGGTTCGGGCGGGTGGCCTTTTTTAGGGGCCGGACAGCTTAGGCGGCGAGAGCCACCGAGTTGTCACCGTAGTAGTTGTCATTGGCAACTATGAGTTTGCTGCTGGATTAACGAGGAAAGCGGCCCCCTCGGCATGCACCAGGCAATCGCACTACCCCCGTCGAAGCCAGAACACCCCCGGGGAAAACTGTTGTGTGACCACCAACACTGAGTATAGGGGCGGGGGAGGGGCGCCACAATGGGCGGCTGCCCCCGCGTTCAGTCAGCCGGCGCGGTTATGGGCGCGCATGACGCGCTGCTTGTCCACGGCCCATTCGCGCTCCTTGTCCGACTGGCGCTTGTCGTGCTCCTGCTTACCCTTGGCCAGGCCAATCTCGCACTTCACCTTGTTGTGCTTCCAGTACAGGGCCGTGGGTACCAGGGTGTAGCCCTTGCGCTCCACCGCGCCGATGAGGCGGTCGATTTCCTCCCGGTGCAGCAGCAGCTTGCGCGTGCGCCGGTCGTTCGCCACCACGTGGGTGGAGGCGCTGATCAGGGGCGGGATCTGGGCGCCCACCAGGAACACCTCGCCGTGCTGGATGATGGCGTAGCAGCCCTCGCCGAAATTGATCCGGCCGGCGCGCAGCGCCTTCAGTTCCCAGCCTTGCAGCTCGATGCCGCATTCGAAGCGCTGGTCGATGTGATATTCGTGGCGTGCGCGTTTGTTCAGCGCGATGGTGCCGCCGCCGTCCTTTTCCGTGTCCTTAGCCTTCGCTTTTGCCATGTCCGTTAAAATCGGTCTATCGGGTCCCTGATACAAGGCCGGCAAGTCCCTTGGCCGGCGAATGAGACGAGGTCTTCATGATTGAAATCCGCCGCAGTGCGATCGTGCCGTTCACGCCCGCGCAGATGTTCGACCTGGTCAACGATGTGGAAGCATACCCAAAGCGGTTCGGCTGGTGTGACGCCGCCACTGTGGTGGAGCGCAGCGACGACGCCCTGGTGGCCCGGCTCGACCTCCGCTTCGCCGGCATGAAGCAGCATTTCACCACCCGCAACACCATGCGGCGGCCCGAACGCCTCACCATGAAGTTCGTGGAGGGGCCGCTCCGCTCGCTGGACGGGGTGTTCACCTTCCAGGCGCTGGGCGATGTCGGCTGCAAGATCTCGCTGGAACTGGACTTCGACTATGCCGGCCTGGGCGGCAGCGTGCTGAAGATGGGTTTCCAGCAGTTGGCCAACCGCATGGTGGACGATTTCTGCGACGAGGCGCGCAAGCAGTATGGCTGACATCGCCGTGGAGGTGGCCTACGCGGGCCCGGAAGGCCAGGTGGTGATCCCTCTGGCCGTGCCGGCCGGAACCACCGCATGGGGAGCCGTGGAGCGCGCCCGTGCGAACCTGCCGGAGGGCGTAACGCCCGATCCGGCCCGCCTGGGCGTGT
Source organism: Luteibacter sp. HAY1-4A (assembly GCF_056755355.1). Taxonomy (NCBI): domain Bacteria; kingdom Pseudomonadati; phylum Pseudomonadota; class Gammaproteobacteria; order Lysobacterales; family Rhodanobacteraceae; genus Luteibacter; species Luteibacter sp. HAY1-4A. Next base: position 63,263 of record NZ_JBNDHZ010000012.1, on the reverse strand, counting down.
TCGCGAAGAAGGTGCCCGCCGACCGGGTGCTGGAGGAGGGCGACCGGGTGGAGCTGTACCGCCCGCTGATTCTCGACCCGATGGAGGCCAGGCGGCGCCGCGCATCGCGCGGCGCCTGAACCGGCTTACTTCTGGTCGCGCTTGCTGGCCGGGCTGTTGTCCGACGAGCCGTTGACTCCGACGCCGAAGCCGCCGTCGTCGTCTTTCTTGCCGCTGGTGTTCTTGTCGCCGTCGGCATCGCCCGTGGGGTTCGCCTTGTACTTCTTGGAATCCTTCAGCAGCTGCTCGGCGTCCTGGGCGAAGAAATCGCCTTCGGTGCGCACCAGCGTGTCGTTGTTGAAGGTGAGGGTGAGGGTGCGCTTGGTCATCGCCTTCCCGCGGTGCGAGAAGGTGGACACGTAGTCCCAGCGATCCTGGTCGAACGGCGAGATGACCGACGGGGTGCCCAGGAGGACGAGCACCTGGCGCTTCGTCATGCCCGGCTGCAACTGGTCGACGTTCTTCTTGTCGAGCAGGTTGCCCTGCTGCACGTCGGGGGTATAGACGAGGCCACAGCCCGCGATGGCGGTTGCCATCATGGCCAAACCCAGCGTGCGGATGAGCTTATGCATGCGTAGTTACGTCCGGATCGTGAAGCCTGTGATGATACACTAAGCGCCTTACGGCACCGCGAGGGGTCTGACATGGACCAGGAAACCAAAGAGCTCCGCAAGGCGGGCCTGAAAGTCACGCACCCGCGCATGCGGATCCTGCAGATCTTCGAAGAGGCGGACCAGCCCCACCTCACCGCCGAAGACATCTACAAGCGCCTGCTGTCGCACCAGGAAGACATCGGGCTCGCCACGGTGTACCGGGTGCTGACCCAGTTCGAGGCAGCCGGCATCGTCATGAAGCACAACTTCGAGGGCGGCCAGGCCGTCTACGAGCTGGACCGCGGCAAGCATCATGACCACATGATCGACGTGGACAGCGGAAAGGTCATCGAGTTCATCAGCGAAGAGATCGAGCGGCTCCAGCATGAGATCGCCGAGCGGCATGGCTATGTCATCGAGGACCACAGCCTGGTGCTGTACGTGCGGCCCAAGAAGAAGCGCTGAGGCGTTGGTTTCTGATCGCGTGATTGGGCCCCTTCGGGGGCCTTTTTCGTTGGTGAGGGGTGTCGTTCTGCAGGGTCTGGAGGCGCTGATCCCTGCCTTCGCAGGGATGAGGGTAGGGGAGGTAGGGATGACGTGAGGGGGCCCCAAATAAAAACGCCGCCGGTGGACTCCTGTCCACCGACGGCTTGATCCGGCGTTTTCATGGCTCGTGAAACGCGAGTTGCTCGCTGGTTCCACGGACCACCATGTCGCACCGGCGAGGCTGACATCCTGTCGCCTCATCAGGTCGATCGTCCCCACGACCGACCCGGGCTCGCCGTCTCTCGACGGCGGCTCCCCCACATCGATAATGGGATCGTAACGAACCGTTCACTGGCCGGGTATTGGAAAATTTCCTATGCCAGATCCGGCACTTGTGCTGCGAAGCAACACACGAAGGTGAAGTCCGACGGGTTCCGGGCGGATGCGGAAAAGCCCGCCGAGGGCGGTGATGCGGTCGCTCATGCCCTGCAGGCCGCGCCCGCCGCCGTCGCTGCGTTCCGGGCGAGGGTTGGACGAGAGTCCCGTGCCATTGTCCCGGATGTCGAGGATGGCGACCGGGCCGCTGTCGCGCACGCCGATACGCAGGCGTAGGGTCATGCGGCTGGCGCCGGAGTGGCGCACCACGTTGGTGGCGCTTTCCTGCACCACGCGATAGATCGCGGTGAGGGTGTCTTCATCCAGCAGGCGGGGTTCGCCGCGCAGGTCGGTGACGTAGGTGATGCCGGCCGCGGTGAGCATGTCGCGGATGGGACCCTCGTCCAGCGCGCGCAGCAGCCCGAACTCGTCCAGCACCGAGGGGCGCAGGCTGTCCAGCATCCGGTGCAGCGCCTTGCGCATGTGGCCGAGGATGCCGTTGATCGAAGCGCCGATGTCTTCCATGCCCGCGCTGCCCAGGCGGTTCTGCGCCAGTTTCAGGTGGGTCTGGATGGCGGTGAGGTTCTGGCCCAGCTCGTCGTGCAGCTCGGCCGCCATGTGCCGGCGCAGGCTTTCTTCGGCCTGGAGGTTGCCGCGGGCGGCGTCGCGCAGCTGCCGGGCCAGCTGGTCGAGGCGCTGGTTGGCGGCTGCCAGGTGGGTGTTCTGCTGGGCCACCCGCTCGCTGCTGCGGCGCAGGGCGTCGGTGGCGGCGCCCAGCATCAGGGTGCCGGTGCCCGCCACGGCGAGGAACAGGTGGGCGGCCGCGGTGGGCGCGCCGCGGCCGATCATGTCCTCGGTCACGTTGAGGCCCACGCTGGTGATCAGCATGGCCAGGCCGGCACCGCGCCAGCCGTGGCGGAAGGCGAAGAACAGCACGGGCGCCAGCGACAGCACCCGGGCGAACTGCGGCTGCGGCGAGTACTCCGCGAGCGTGATGAGGATCGCCAGCGAGGGCAGCATCACCAGGAGCCCGTCGAGCAAAAGCTCCGCCATGGCGGCTTGCGTGGGCCGTTCGCGGAACACGAGGATCATCGCCGGCACCATCAGCAGCACGCCGAGGTAGTTGCCGAGCAGGTCGCTGCCGAAGGTGGTCCCGAGCATTTCCACCGGAGCGGCGGGATGCATCGAGGCCATCATCGCGGCGTTGCCCGCCGTGGCCACCGTTGCGGTCACCATCGCGGACAGCAGCAGGCGGGCCACATCTTCCGGCGTGCCGAGGCTGGCGTGGAGGTGCGCCCTACGCAGCAGCCACAGGCACGCCGTCACCATCAGCGGCTCCGGCGCGTCGCCCAGCAGGAATCCGGCGCCCCCGATCGGAAGTCCGCTGCGCCACTCGCAAAATGCGCTGGCGACGATCTCGGCACCGAGGATCCACAGCCAGTTGCGGCTGCGCGTGAGCAGCAGGGCGCCGAAGCGCAGGCCGAAGGGCAGGACCCAGTAGGGCTGCTCGGTCGGCCAGAGCATCACCCAGGCGGCGGCGTAGGCCAGGGCGATGAGGGGGCCGGCGAAGCGGGAGGAGCCAGGTAAGCGCATCCCGGAATGGTACACGGCGGCTGCGCGCCGTCGGCGGGTTTCACGCACCCGTACGCACGCGTCGGGAGAGCCTGCTACATTCAACCCATGCCAAGAATCGTCCTAGTAGATGACCACGCCATCGTTCGCGAAGGTTTCAAGCGACTCATCGAGTTGGAACCCGACCTGGACGTCGTCGCCGAAGCACGCAACGCCGACGAAGCGGTGGAAGCGGTCACGCAGCATCGGCCCGACCTGGTCGCCGTCGATCTGTCGCTGCCCGACGGCAGCGGGCTGCCCCTGATCGAGCACCTGGCCAGCATCGCGCCCGACATGAAGATCGTGGTGCTGAGCATGCACGACGGCGAGCCGTACGTTTCGGAGGCCCTGCGTCGCGGTGCGCGCGGCTACGTCACGAAGGGTGTGGCACCGGAGGAACTGGTGGCCGCGGTGCGCTCGGTACTGGGCGGCGACCAGTACCTGAGTTCCGACCTGCGCGAGCGCCGCTCGGGCCGGCCGACGACCGACCTGGATCCGTTCAACCGACTCACCGCGCGCGAGCGCGAAGTCTTCCTGCTGCTGGCCATCGGCCGCGCGCCGAAGCAGGTGGCGGCGGAACTGGGCATCGGGCAGAAGACGATCTACATCCACCGCGCCGCGGTGATGAACAAGCTCAATGCAGGGTCGGAACTGGACCTGTACCGCATGGCGCAGGAGCGTGGCCTGATCCGCAGCTGATCAGCCCTGCGCGCGGTCCAGCATCTTCTTCGCGTGGGCGCGCGTTTCCTTCGTGATCTCCACGCCGCCGAGCATGCGGCTGAGTTCGTCGCGGCGGCCGGCGTCGTTGAGCGCGCGGATGCGGGTGCGGGTGGAGTCGCCGTCGCTTTCCTTCGCCACCTGCAGGTGCGAGTGGCCTTGCGCGGCTACCTGCGGCAGATGCGTGACGCAGAGCACCTGCACGCGCTCGCCGAGCGCGCGTAGCTTCTGGCCCACCACTTCCGCCACGGCGCCGCCGATGCCGGTGTCCACCTCGTCGAAGATCATGCAGCCGATGTTGTCGTTGCCCAGCGTGGCCACTTCGATGGCGAGGCTGATGCGCGCAAGCTCGCCGCCGGAAGCGACCTTGCGCAGCGGACGCGGCGGCTGGCCGGGGTTGGCGCTGACCAGGAGTTCGCAGCGCTCGCGGCCCTGCGGATCGGGGTCGTCGCCTTCGGCGGCTTCCAGCGACACCTCCAGGCGTCCGCCGGCCATGCCGAGTTCGCCCATGAGGGCGGCCACCGACGAGCCGAGTCGGTCCGCGGCGTCCGCGCGTGCCTTCGATAGCGCAGCGGCGGCCGTGTCGTATTCCTTGCGCAGACGGTCGCATTCGGCGGCCAGCCGGTCCAGCGCGTCGCCGGCGCCTTCGAGTTCGGCCAGGCGCTCGCGCACTTCGTCGGCCTTCGCGAACAGTTCCTCGATCGGCAGGCGATAGCGGCGGGACAGGTCGTGCAGGTGGGTGAGGTGGGTGTCCACCTCGGCCAGGCGTTCCGGGTCCAGTTCCACGTCCTGCGCGTAGCGGCCGAGGCCGTCGACGGCTTCGCCCACCTGGATCTGCGCGCTGTCCAGCAGCTCCAGCAGTGGCGCGAGGGTGCCGTCCAGTTCGGACAGGCGCGACAGTTCGGCATGCGCGCGGAGGAGGGCACGGCCGATGGCGAACTCGCTTTCACCGTCCAGCATCTCGACGATGCCGTTGGCGCCTTCGGCGAGGCGGCCCGCGTTGGCGAGGCGGCGGTGCTGCGTCTCCAGGTCTTCCAGTGCGGACGGCGCCAGGGCCCAGCGCTCCAGTTCGTCCAGTTCGTGGCGGAGCAGTTCGATCTGCCGTTCGCGGTCGTCGCCGCCGGAGAGGGCGCGGATGCGCGCCACGGCGTCGCGCCACGCGCGGGCAGTGTCGCGGACGCGCGCCAGCTTGTCTTCGTTGCCGGCATAGGCGTCGAGCAGGGCCATCTGGTGTTGCCGGGAAAGCAGGGCCTGGTGCTCGTGCTGGCCGTGGATCTCGACGATGAGTGCCGCCAGCGCCGACATCTGCGCGAGGCTGGCCGGGCGTCCGTTGATCCACCCGCGTGAGCTGCCCTCCGTGCGGATGACGCGGCGCAGCTGGCAGGTCTCGCCGTCGTCCAGTTCTTCCTGGCGCAGCCAGGCCAGCGCCTCGGGGAGCCCGGCCAGGTCGAATTCCGCGGCCAGTTCGGCACGGTCGCTACCGGCGCGCACCATGCCGCTGTCGGCGCGGGCGCCGGCCAGGAGCATCAGCGCGTCCACCAACAGCGACTTGCCCGCGCCGGTTTCGCCGCTGACCACGGTGAGGCCGGGACCGAACGCGACCTCGGCTTCTTCGACGACGGCGAACTGGCGGACGTAGAGCGAGGTGAGCATGGGACCCGGGTCGGCGGATGGAATCGCGCCGATTGTAGCGGGAGCGGCGTCGCAAGGGCCGAGACTTGCAAGCGAGAGGGCAAGACCTTATTGATAGCGGACGATCCAGCCCCTTTCCGACACGTCCAGCGCATGAATCCGTTTACCGGTCACGACATCGATGCTCGCGCGCGCCGGCTGCTGCGGACCCTCATATCCCAATACCTGTCGGACGGTGAGCCGGTCGGCTCGCGCACGCTGGCGAAGTCGTCGGGCCTGGAAGTCAGCCCGGCCACCATCCGCAACATCATGGCCGACCTGGAAGACGCCGGCCTGGTCGCGTCACCGCATACCTCGGCCGGCCGCGTGCCCACGCCGCGGGGCTTGCGTCTTTTCGTGGACAGCCTGCTCGAATTGAAGCCGCTGCCGCGCGACGAGATGGCGCGCCTGCAGGGCAGCCTGCCGCCACACCAGACCACCACGCGCGACCTGCTGGGCAACGTCTCGAACCTGCTTTCCGCCATGACCCGCTTCGCCGGCGTGGTCACCGTGCCGCGCCAGGGCGACTTCCCGCTGCGCCACATCGACTTCGTATCGCTGCCCGACGCGCGGGTGCTGGTCATCCTGGTGTTCTCCGACAATCAGGTCCAGAACCGGGTGGTGCAGCTTGCCCGCCCGCTCGACGCCAGCGAGCTGGAGCAGGCGGCCAACTACCTCAACGCCCAGTTCGCGGGCTTCCGCCTGGCGGACATCCGGGCGCACCTCGCCTCGGAACTGCGCGAGGCCGGGGGCGAACTCAACCGGATGCTGGCTGCCGCGGTGGAACTGGCCACGGCCTCGTTCGCGCACGACGAGGACGCCGACGACGTCCTGGTCAGCGGCCAGACCAACCTCATGGGCTATTCCGAGCTGGCCGACATCGACCGGCTCCGCGAGCTGTTCGACGCCTTCCAGCAGAAGCGCGACCTGCTCCAGTTGATGGAAATGTGCGTCCAGGCCCCCGGCGTCCGCCTCTTCATCGGCGAGGAGTCCGGCTTCTCGGCCCTGGACGGCTGCAGCATCGTCACCGCCACCTACGGCACCGGCGGCCGCATGCTCGGCGCGATCGGAGTTATTGGACCGACGCGTATGGCATATGAGCGGGTGATTCCGGTGGTGCAGGCCACTGCCGGATTGCTCAGCGACGCCTTGAATCGCGCCGCGGCGACCTCATAAACCGCCCCGGGAGGCGGGTTTACTATTTCCCGCGGATGTTCGGTCCCCTCCTGGAGGCGGGCCGGTAAGCTGACATTTGGAGCAAGCATGCAGAACAACGATCCCCATGCGCCGGATCAGGTGCAGGATGGCGGTGCGGCGGACGGCGGCGTGAACGCCGACCTCGACGCACTTACCGCGAAGCTGGGCGCCCTCGAATCGGAACTGGCCGGGGCGCGCGAGACGGTCCTGCGCGAGCGGGCGGAGATCGAGAACCAGCGCCGCCGTCTTCAGCGCGACCTGGAACAGGCGCGCCGTTTCGCCAACGAGAAACTGCTGGGCGACCTGCTTCCGGTGTACGACGGCATCGTGCTCGGCCTCACGAACGACTCCGCCGACGCGAAGACGTTGCGCGAGGGCCTCGAGCTGACGCTGAAGCAGCTGGAGAAGGTCACGCAGTCGAACGGCCTGACCGTCATCGATCCCCTCCACCAGCCCTTCAATCCGGAGCACCACCAGGCGATCAGTTCGGTCGAGTCGAACGAACACGCGCCGGGCACGGTGGTGGCGGTGGTCCAGAAAGGTTTCGTGCTCAACGATCGTCTGTTGCGTCCGGCGCTCGTCGCCGTGGTGCGCGACAACTGAACAAAGCCCCATGTGGCGCGGGTTCGCGGCACTTGGGGAGTCTCACCAGGCATTGAATCGATGGGGCCGGTCCCCACTTTCACAAACAGTCGCGGCCGCGGGGGCCGCTTAGAAATACGGAGCAACTTCAATGGCCAAGATCATCGGCATCGACCTCGGTACGACCAACTCCTGCGTGGCAGTGATGGAAGGTTCGACCGCACGCGTCATCGAGAACGCGGAGGGCGATCGCACCACGCCGTCCATCGTCGCGTTCACCAAGGACAATGAGGTTCTGGTCGGCGCGCCGGCCAAGCGCCAGAGCGTCACGAATCCGAAGAACACGTTCTACGCGGTGAAGCGCCTCATCGGCCGCAAGTTCACCGACGCGGAAGTGCAGAAGGACATCAAGATCGTGCCCTACGGCATCGTGGCGCACGAGAACGGCGACGCCTGGGTGCAGACGGCCGATGGCAAGAAGATGGCCCCGCAGGAAGTCTCCGCGAAGGTCCTCATGAAGATGAAGAAGACCGCCGAGGACTTCCTGGGCGAGCCGGTCACCGAAGCGGTCATCACGGTGCCGGCGTACTTCAACGACAGCCAGCGCCAGGCCACCAAGGACGCCGGCAAGATCGCCGGTCTCGACGTCAAGCGCATCATCAACGAGCCGACCGCGGCCGCACTGGCCTACGGCCTCGACAAGACCGCCTCGGGCGACCGCAAGATCGCCGTGTACGACCTCGGTGGCGGCACCTTCGACGTGTCGATCATCGAGATCGCCAACGTCGACGGCGAGAAGCAGTTCGAAGTGCTGGCCACGAATGGCGACACCTTCCTCGGTGGCGAAGACTTCGACAACCGCGTCATCGACTACCTGGTCGACGAGTTCAAGAAGGAGCAGGGCATCGACCTGCGCCAGGACCAGCTCGCGCTGCAGCGTCTGAAGGACGCCGCCGAGCGCGCGAAGATCGAGCTTTCCTCGTCGCACCAGACCGACGTGAACCTGCCGTACGTCACGGCCGATGCGTCCGGTCCGAAGCACCTCAACATCAAGCTGACCCGCGCCAAGCTCGAGTCGCTGGTGGAAGACCTGGTCAAGCGCACCATCGAGCCGTGCCGCACCGCGCTCAACGACGCCGGCCTGCGCGTGTCCGACATCAATGAGGTCATCCTCGTCGGTGGCCAGACCCGCATGCCCAAGGTGCAGGAAGCCGTGAAGGACTTCTTCGGCAAGGAAGCGCGCAAGGACGTCAACCCGGATGAAGCCGTCGCCGTCGGCGCCGCCATCCAGGGCGGCGTGCTGGGCGGTTCCGTCAAGGACGTGCTGCTGCTCGACGTCACCCCGCTGTCGCTCGGCATCGAGACGATGGGCGGCGTGATGACCAAGCTCATCGAGAAGAACACCACGGTGCCCACCAAGGCCTCGCAGGTGTTCTCCACGGCCGACGACAACCAGACCGCCGTCACCGTGCACGTGCTGCAGGGCGAACGCGAGCGCGCCAACGCCAACAAGTCGCTCGGCAAGTTCGACCTGCAGGGCATTCGCCCGGCGCCGCGCGGCACGCCGCAGATCGAAGTCACCTTCGACATCGACGCCAACGGCATCCTGCACGTGTCGGCGAAGGACAAGGACACCGGCAAGGAGCAGAAGATCGAGATCAAGGCCGGCTCGGGCCTCTCGGACGAAGAGATCCAGCGCATGGTGGCCGACGCCGAAGCCAACCGCGAGGAAGACAAGAAGTTCCACGAGCTGGTGCAGGTGCGTAACAAGGCCGACCAGCTGGTGCACGCCACGCGCAGCCAGCTGAAGGAGCATGGTGGCAAGGTGCCGGCCGAGCAGCTGGCCAGCATCGACGCCGCGGTGTCCGAGCTCGAGAAGGTGAAGGACGGCGACGACAAGAACGCCATCGAGGGGAAGATCACCAACCTCGAGCAGGTGGCGCAGTCGCTGTACGCCGCGGCGCAGTCCGGTGGTTCGCAGGACACGTCGCAGCAGTCGGCGCCGGGCGGCGGTTCGGCCCAGCCGGACGACGTGGTCGATGCCGAGTTCACCGAAGTCAAGGACGACAAGAAGTAAGTCGTCTGAACGAGCGACGTGCCGCGGCGAGGGGTTGCGGCACGTCTTCAACGGTTGACAGGAACGATCGCGCCGAGGGGCAACCCATCGGCGCGTTCGTCCGTCCAGGGAAAGCAAGCGGGCAATGAGCAGCAAGCGCGACTACTACGAAATCCTCGGTGTGGAACGCACCGTGACGGAGGGCGACCTCAAGAAGACCTTTCGTCGCGTCGCGATGAAGTACCACCCCGATCGCAATCCCGACGATCCGGAAGCGATCGAGAAATTCAAGGAAGCGAAGGAAGCCTACGACATCCTCTCCGACGCGCAGAAGCGCGCGGCCTACGACCAGTACGGTCATGCGGCCTTCGAGGGTGGCGGGTTCGGTCGCGGCAATGGCGCCGGCTTCGGCGACGTGGGCGACATCTTCGGTGACATTTTCGGCGACATCTTCGGCGGTGGCGGCGGACGCCAGCGCGCGCGCCGCGGTGCCGACCTGCGCTACATGATGGACCTCGACCTCGAGGAAGCCGTGTTCGGCGTCGAGAAGAAGATCGAGGTGCCTACCCAGGTCAATTGCCACCACTGCAACGGCACGGGCTCGGAAGACGGCAAGGTATCGACGTGCAGCACCTGCGCCGGCCATGGCCGCGTGCGCATGCAGAACGGCATTTTCTCAATCCAGCAGGCCTGCCCGACCTGCCACGGCTCCGGCCAGAAGATCGACAAGCCTTGCAAGAAGTGCCACGGCGACGGCCGCCTGGAAGAAGAGCGCACGCTGTCGGTGCGCATTCCGGCGGGCGTGGACAATGGCGACCGCATCCGCCTCACGGGGCAGGGTGAAGCCGGCCCGGCGGGTGCGCCGGCGGGCGACCTCTACGTGGAAGTGCGCGTGCGCGAGCATGCCATCTTCCAGCGCGACGGCTCCGACCTGTATTGCGAAATGCCCATCCGCTTCGCGCAGGCCGCATTGGGTACCGAGTTGATGGTGCCGACGCTGGAAGGCGAAGTGCCGGTGAACGTGCCGCCGGAAACGCAGACGGGCCAGCAATTCCGCCTGCGCGGCCGCGGCGTCAAGTCGGTACGCGGCGGCCGCACCGGCGACCTCATCTGCACGGTCGTCGTGGAAACCCCGGTACGCCTCACGAAGGAACAGCGCGACCTGCTGCTGCAGCTCGAAGCCACGTTCGTCGGGGAGGAAGCCGCCAAGCACACGCCGCGCTCCACCACGTTCATCGATGGCGTGAAGGACTTCTGGTCTCGGGTCACTTCATGATCCTTGTGGGAGCCGGCTATGCCGGCGATCCCGCGGCAGCGGGCCAGCTAGTCGCGAGCACCCATCGCCGCTGAAGCGGCTCCCACATTGCTCCGCAGTAGTCTAGGATTCGCCGTTTCAGAAGCCCTTGAAGGTTCAGCCCATGTCTCGTCCAGTCCGTCTCGCGATCAGCGGCGCCTCCGGGCGTATGGGGCTCGCACTGTTGACCCTCGTGCGCGACGACGAACGTTTCGAACTCGTCCGTGCCGTGGTTTCGTCGTCGTCCGCCTGGCTGGGCAAGTCGGTGTACGGTGACGTTTCGCCCGTCCGATTTGGCGACTGGTCGGGCGAAGGCGATGTCGACGTAGTGGTCGACTTCAGTGGTCCCGAGGGACTGATCGCGTCGCTGGATCATTGCGAGGCGAGTGGTGCCGCGCTGGTCACGGGAACCACTGGCTTGTCGCCCGCCGTCGAGGAGCGTCTCGCCAAGGCGACGGAGCGCATCGCCGTATTACGCGCGGCGAACTTCAGCCTGGGCGTCGCCGTGCTCACCCGCCTGCTGCGCGAAGCGGCCGCGGCGTTGCCGGGATGGGATCTGGATATCGTCGAGGCGCATCACAGCCGCAAGGAAGACGCCCCCTCGGGAACCGCGCTGGCCCTCGGCCATGCGGCCGCGGAAGGTCGCGGCGCGACATTGGAAGACCTGGCTGTCTATGCCCGCGAAGGCCGGCCGGGCGCGCGCAAGGCCGGCACGATCGGCTTTGCCGTAGTTCGCGGTGGCGACATCGTGGGCGAACACCAGGCGCTGCTTATGGGGCAGGGCGAACGTATCGAACTGGGCCATCGCGCCACGGACCGGTCGATCTTTGCCCGTGGCGCGGTGGAAGCCGCAATCTGGATCTCCGGGCGTGCGCCGGGCGCGTGGACGCTCGAGGATGTGATCGCGGCGAAGGTCTGAGTCGGTGTATTCCTAGCGGATCGTGAGTTTCGCCGCCCAGGTGACGCCGGGCGAGCGCTGCGCGGGTTCGGCCACACAGTGGGCCCGGGTTGTCAGGGGGCTCGCGAGATAGGAAACGGGGCGCGGCGAAGGCTGCGGGCGCGAGGCGGGGGTGTCGAGGGCCGCGATCATGCATTCCTTTCCATTCGAGGCGCCGAACGTTACCGTCGGGGTGCGAAGGGGAACCGGTCGCACATAAAGATGCTCACTCTGCCCGGGAGCGATGACGATTCCGGGAATGAGTTGACTGCCGTTGCTGTCCGCGAAGATGTCAGAGATGTGGTCTGTCCGGAACAGGTGCATTTCCGCGTCCGTGAGATTGACGATCTCGATCGATCCCATCTCGGGGGCATCGGTCGTGCTGGCAAACGCCGGTGAGGTCAGGGCGCAGAGCAGCAAAGTACACAAAGCGGGGTGTCGCATTCGAGGAGTTCCTTTTTCTCGGGGGAGGGCGCGCGCCGAATTTCGTTCGTCGCGTCAAGGGCTATTCTCCGAGGGCGAGCCCGTCAGGCGCAGTCAGCTTTAACTGACAATCCTCGGACGCATCGCCCTGGAAGCGATGTAGGTGATTCGCCACGCGTTGTTTCCGAATCTAGAACTCGTGTTAACATTTCGACCGAAGTCATTGGGGAGTAGCCATCCTCGTTCCCCCTGAGGAGTTCGCGTCAACAGACTTGGCGGTTTAACGACCCCATGGCGCGAACGGCAGCGGAGCGCACAAGCGCGCCGCCGGCCCGGCGAGACCTTTGGCCATCGACATGCTCACCCGGGCCGGGCGAGCCGTGTCGTTGCGCCATCGGTTCCGCGCGCTCGCCCGGCCTTGTATGAAACATGCTCCTTACCTGTTTCCTGTTCCTGGTATCGGCCGGGGCCATCTATTTCGCCTGCGAGTACTTCGTCAACGGCGTCGAATGGTTTGGGCGCAAGCTCAACCTCGGCTCGACCACGACGGGTACGGTGCTGGCCGCGTTCGGCACGGCGTTGCCGGAAAGCGCGGTGACCTTCGTCGCGGTCGTCTTCGGCAAGACCCCGGAAGCCAGGGACATCGGCGTGGGCGCGGCCCTGGGCGGGCCCCTCGTGCTGGCCACCATCGCCTACGCAGTGGTCGGATTCGCTTTATATGCCGGTCGCAAGCGACTGAAGCGCAACGATTTACGGGTGCGCGTGGACAACCGGCGCCTGGCCCGGGACCAGTCCTGGTTCCTGGCGATCTTCCTCGTGAAGATCGGCCTGGGGCTCGTCGCGTTCGCGTGGAAGCCGTGGCTCGGTGTGCTCTTCCTGGCCGCCTACGCCTTCTATGTCTGGCGAGAGATGCGCGACGACACGAGTGGGCCGGAGGACGAGGAGCTGGAACCGCTCACCTTCCGCCGCAACGATCCCGATCCGGCCATGGGCTGGGTGGTGATGCAGACGGGTCTGGCTCTTGTCGTGATCGCCGTGGCCTCGCGCACGTTCGTCTGGCAACTCGAGTCGTTGGGCGCGTTCCTGCACCTGTCGCCACACCTCGTCGCCCTCGTGCTGAGCCCCGTCGCCACCGAACTGCCGGAGACGGTCAACGCACTGATCTGGGTCAGGCAAGGCAAGGAACGGCTGGCGTTGGCGAACATCTCGGGCGCCATGATGATCCAGGCCACCATTCCGAGTTCATTCGCCTTGTTCGCCACCCCATGGCTGTTCGATACCCCGCTGATCGTGGCCGGCGCGATCACGGTCGTGGCGGTGGTGGCCTTGTGGGCGATGTTCCGCCGGGGAGCCGTCGAGGCGCGCTGGCTGATGCCGATCGGGGCGCTCTACGGTGTTTTCGCCGTGTTCGTGGGCTGGTATTTCGGGGCCCACTGACCATAGCGCGGCGCCCTTGTGGGAGCCGCTTCAGCGGCGATGGGGGCCGCGGCGAGCCTGCCCGCTGCTGCGGGATTGCCGGCATAGCCGGCTCCCACAAGGTCGGCCTCAGTCCGGGTGCGAAGCGCTGCGGTCGCGGTCGGCGCCCACCTTCCGGTCCAGCTTGCCGAAGATCTTCTTGAAGGCTCGGGAGAACTTGCCGCGCTTTGTCTTGCGGGCCTTTTCCTCTTCCGATGTAAGCCAGGCCACCTGGATGACCCGGCGCTCACCCTCGTAGGGCAGGTGGCCGTGGAACGAGTTCTCGGCGCGGCGGAACACGGCGAACTCGCCGTAGAGCGGCTTCAACTCCGGCGCAACGACATCGTCGATGTCATTGATGGAACGAAGGAAACGCAGGCAGCCGTCGCTGGTGTCCGGCCACATCGGGTTGAGGTAGATCAGCGCCGTGGCGATCTTCGACTTGCTGTCGGTGTGGATCGTGCCGTGACGGCGGTTCAGCAGGCGGCACAAGGTGACCAGGGTGGGGTAATTCTCCAGCCCCTCGATGCCCAGGTGCCTGCCGATGGCCGCGGAGAATTCCCGCGAGGTCATCTGCGCCACGAGCTCGTTCACCGACGGGCCGCAGTCGCTGGCGTCGTACGGAAAGAACCCCGCGCTGCCGTACTGGGGGAAATCGCGGTCGAGGTCGCCCCGGGCCTCGTCCGGAAGCTGCCCGTGCGCGATCATGAACGAGAACGGCTCGTGCCTGATGTCAGTGTCGGGACGTTCCAGGCGAGCGGGGTCGAGCAGCATGCGATCGGTTCTCGGGTAGGTACCTCGGACGCCATTGTATCGTGACGGAGCGGGTTCCCAGGGGCATTTTCCTACGCGTTCAGACATCGTTTCCGGTGGACAGAAAGCCGCCTGTCATCTATCATTCTTTCCCGCCCAACGATTCCTTTTCCCCAAGGCCCACGAGCCGCTTCAAGCAGGCTTGCGGGCTTTGCTGCACCCGAAGGCGGCCATCCCATGCGTACTCCTGCTCTGCTTGCTCTCGAAGACGGCAGCATTTTTCACGGCCACGCCGTTGGTGCCCGCGGTGAGACGGTTGGCGAGGTGGTGTTCAACACCGCCATGACCGGTTACCAGGAAATCCTGACCGACCCGTCGTACTCCCGACAGATCGTCACCCTCACGTACCCGCACATCGGCAACACCGGTACCAACGACGTCGACGTCGAAGCCGACCGCGTTCACGCGGCCGGCCTCATCGTGCGCGACGTGCCGCGCCTGGCCAGCAACTGGCGCAGTGTGGAACCGCTGCCGCATTACCTCGAACGCCATGGCATCGTCGCCATCGCGGGCATCGACACGCGCCGCCTCACCCGCATCCTTCGCGAGAAGGGCGCGCTGAACGGATGCATCGTCGCCGGCGACGCGATCGACGCCGACGCCGCGGTGGCGAAAGCGAAGGCCTTCCCTGGCCTCAACGGCATGGATCTGGCCAAGGTGGTCAGCACCACGAAAACCTACCAGTGGAGCGAGGGCGTCTACGACCTCGATAAACAGGCCTTCTACAACGCGCCGAAGAAGTTCAAGGTGGTGGCGTACGACTACGGCGTGAAGCAGAACATCCTGCGCCTGCTCGCCAGTCGCGGCGTCGACATCACGGTGGTCCCGGCGCAGACGCCCGCCGCCGAGGTGCTCGCCATGAACCCCGACGGCATCTTCCTCGCCAACGGTCCGGGCGATCCGGCCGCCTGCGACTACGCCATCGCATCCACGAAGCAGATCCTCGACACGAAGATCCCCACCTTCGGCATCTGCCTCGGCCACCAGATCATGGCGCTGGCCGTTGGCGCGAAGACGCTGAAGATGAAGTTCGGCCACCACGGCGCGAACCACCCCGTGAAGGACCACGACACGGGCCGCGTGCTGATCAGCTCGCAGAACCACGGCTTCGCCGTGGATCCCGACACGCTGCCGGCCAACGTCCGCGTCACCCACACCTCGCTGTTCGACGGCTCGCTGCAGGGCTTCGCCCTGACCGACCGCCCGGCGTTCTGCTTCCAGGGCCATCCGGAAGCCAGCCCGGGACCGGAAGACGTCGGCTATCTGTTCGACACGTTCATTGCCGCGATGGAAGCGCACAAGGCGAAGAAGGCGTCCTGACGCCCCGCTTACCGCCGTCCTCCCACGCCATCGATTTGCGAGAGAAAAGCATGCCAAAGCGCAGCGACATCAAGACCATCCTCGTCATCGGCGCCGGCCCGATCGTCATCGGCCAGGCCTGCGAGTTCGACTACTCCGGTGCCCAGGCCTGCAAGGCGCTGAAAGAAGAGGGTTACCGCGTCGTCCTGGTGAATTCGAACCCGGCGACGATCATGACCGACCCGGAAACGGCCGACGCCGTCTACATCGAGCCGATCAACTGGCAGACCGTGGAGCGCATCATCGCCAAGGAGCGCCCCGATGCGGTGCTGCCGACGATGGGCGGCCAGACGGGCCTCAACTGCGCCCTCGACCTCGCCGACAATGGCGTGCTCGAGAAGTACGACGTGGAGCTGATCGGTGCGTCGCGCGAGGCCATCCGCATGGCCGAAGATCGCGACCTCTTCCGCAAGGCCATGGCCGACATCGGCCTGGAATGCCCGAAGGCGGAAGTGGCGCGCTCGATGGAGCAGGCGCTCGAGATCCAGACCACCGTGGGCTTTCCCACCATCATCCGCCCGAGCTTCACGCTCGGCGGTTCCGGTGGCGGCATCGCCTACAACAAGGAAGAGTTCATCGAGATCGTCGGCCGCGGCCTCGAGCTCTCGCCCGTGCACGAAGTGCTGGTCGAGGAATCGGTGCTGGGGTGGAAAGAGTTCGAGATGGAAGTGGTTCGCGACAAGGCGGACAACTGCATCATCGTGTGCTCGATCGAGAACTTCGACCCGATGGGCGTGCACACCGGCGATTCCATCACCGTCGCGCCGGCGCAGACGCTCACCGACAAGGAATACCAGCGCCTGCGCAATGCCTCCATCGCGGTGCTGCGCAAGATCGGCGTGGACACCGGCGGCTCGAACGTGCAGTTCGGCATCAACGCCGAAGACGGCCGTGTGGTCGTCATCGAGATGAACCCGCGCGTGTCGCGTTCCTCGGCGCTGGCCTCCAAGGCCACCGGCTTCCCGATCGCCAAGGTCGCCGCCAAGCTGGCCGTCGGCTACACCCTCGACGAGCTGAAGAACGACATCACGGGCGGCCTCACGCCTGCGTCGTTCGAGCCGTCCATCGACTACGTCGTCACCAAGATCCCGCGCTTCGCCTTCGAGAAGTTCCCGGCGGCCGACGCGCGCCTCACCACGCAGATGAAGTCGGTGGGCGAGGTGATGGCCATGGGCCGCACCTTCCACGAGTCGATGCAGAAGGCCCTGCGCGGTCTTGAGATCGGTAAGACCGGCTTGAACCCCACCGGCCTGGACATCGGCAGCGAGGAAGGTTTCCTGACGCTTAAGCGCGAACTGCGCGAGCCGCGTCCGGATCGCGTCTTCCACGTGGCGGACGCCTTCCGTGCCGGCCTGTCGCTGGAAGAAGTACACGACCTCACCCGCATCGATCCGTGGTTCCTCGCGGCGTTCGAGGACATCGTGATGACCGAGGGAGAAGTGCAGCGCCAGGGCCTCACGGCGCTGGACGAGCCGCGCATGCGCGAACTGAAGCGCATGGGCTTCTCCGACGCGCGTCTCGCCGAGCTGGTCGGCACCGACGAAGGCGCCGTGCGCCACCTGCGCCGCACCCTCGGCGTGCGTCCGGTGTACAAGCGCGTGGATTCCTGCGCGGCCGAATTCGCCACCACCACGGCGTACATGTACTCCACCTATGAGGAGGAGTGCGAAGCCAACCCGACGAACCGTGACAAGATCATCGTGCTCGGCGGTGGCCCGAACCGCATCGGCCAGGGTATCGAGTTCGACTACTGCTGCGTGCACGCGGCCCTCGCCCTGCGCGAGGATGGTTTCGAAACCATCATGGTCAACTGCAATCCGGAAACCGTCTCCACCGACTACGACACCTCCGACCGCCTGTACTTCGAGCCGCTCACGCTCGAAGACGTGCTGGAGATCGTCGATCTCGAGAAGCCGAAGGGCGTCATCGTGCAGTACGGCGGCCAGACCCCGCTGAAGCTCGCGCGCGCCCTCGAAGCGGCGGGCGTGCCGGTCATCGGCACCAGCGCCGACTCGATCGACCTCGCCGAGGACCGCGAGCGTTTCCAGAAGATGATCCAGAAGCTCGGCCTGAAGCAGCCGCCGAACCGCACCGCGCGCAATGCCGACGAGGCGCTGGCGCTGGCGCGCGAGATCGGCTATCCGCTGGTGGTGCGTCCCAGCTACGTGCTGGGCGGCCGCGCCATGGAAATCGTCTACGCCGACGCCGACCTGTCGCGCTACATCCGCGAGGCGGTGCAGGTGTCGAACGAATCGCCCGTGCTGCTCGACCGCTTCCTCGACCACGCGGTGGAAGTGGACGTGGACATCGTCGCGGACGCCGAAGGCAACGTGCTGGTGGGCGGCATCATGGAGCACATCGAGGAGGCCGGCGTGCATTCCGGCGACTCGTCGTGTTCGCTGCCGCCTTATTCGCTCAGCGCCGAAGTGCAGGATGAAATGCGCCGCCAGGTGAAGATGATGGCGCAGGAGCTGAAGGTCATCGGCCTCATGAACACGCAGTTCGCCATCCAGGGCGACGACGTGTTCATCCTCGAGGTGAACCCGCGCGCCTCGCGTACGGTGCCGTTCGTGTGCAAGGCCACCGGCATGTCGCTGGCGAAGATCGCCGCGCGCGCCATGGCGGGCCGTACGCTCGTCGAGCAGGGCGCGACGAAGGAAATCATTCCGTCGTACTACTCGGTGAAGGAAGCCATCTTCCCGTTCCTGAAGTTCCAGAACGTCGACCCGATCCTCGGCCCCGAGATGCGTTCCACCGGCGAGGTGATGGGCGTTGGCCGCAGCTTCGGCGCCGCGTTCGCGCGTGGCCATGAGGCCGCCGGCATCAAGGCGCCGCCGAAGGGCAAGGTGTTCATGTCGGTGCGCGATGCCGACAAGGATCGCCTGCTGCCCATCGCACAGGACGTGGCCGCGCGCGGCTACGTCATCGTGGCCACCTCGGGCACCGCGAAGTTCCTGCAGGACAACGGCGTGGCATGCGAGCGCATCAACAAGGTGCTCGAGGGCCGGCCGCACATCGTCGACCTGATCAAGAACGGCGAGGTGGTCTATATCGTCAACACGACGGAAGGCAAGCAGGCCATTTCCGACTCGTTCTCGATCCGCCGCGAAGCGCTGCAGCAGCGCGTCACGTATTCCACGACCGTCGCAGGCGCGCGTGCCCTGGTGCATTCGCTCGACTTCCACGCCGATGGCGAAGTCAACAGCCTGCAGGACCTGCACAAGGAGTTGAAGGCATGAGCAGTACGCGTCCTCCCCTGACCCAGAAGGGTGCCGACCGCCTGCGCGACGAGCTCGAGTACCTGAAGCGCGTGAAGCGCCCGGAAATCGTCGCCGCGGTAGCGGAAGCGCGCGCGCACGGCGACCTGAAGGAGAACGCCGAGTATCACGCCGCCCGCGAGATGCACGGCTTCAACGAAGGTCGCATCGCCGAGCTGGAGGCCGCGCTGTCGAATTCGGAAGTGATCGACACCGAGCGCCTCAGCGTGGGCAAGCGCATCGTCTTCGGCGCGATCGTGGACCTGGTCGACCTGGATTCGGATGCCCAGGTCACCTACCAGATCGTCGGCGACCTCGAGGCCGACATCAAGCAGAACCTCATTGCCGTGTCTTCGCCGATCGCCCGTGCACTGATCGGCAAGAGTGAAGGCGACGAGTTCGACTTCACGGCGCCGAACGGTGTGAAGACCTACGAGATTACCGGCGTCCGCTACAGCTGACTTAGGCTCGGAAACCCTGCATTCCACGCACGATCCGGGCGAGCTTGTCCGGATTGCGCTGCACGTGGATGCTTAGGATCTTCTCGCCGTCCGTGACATAGGTCTGCGCCGACTCCAGGTCGCCGTCGATATAGCGAAGCAGCGACCATTCGCCATTGATGCGCGCAAGGCGTACCTGCACACCGTCGCCGTAACGCAGGTACGCGGCGAAGAACAGCTGGGCGATCCGCTGGCCGCCGAGCATCGGCTTCGGGAACGTGCTGACCTTCCCGCCGCCATCGCCCTGGAGGTCGGCATCCACCGCCAGCAAAGACCGTAACGTCTGGAAGTCGCCGCGCATCATGGCGTCGGCGAAGCGCCGCATCAGCCCCAGGTGGGTGTCGTGCGGCACGGTCTGGCGAGGACGTTCGTCGCGAAGCTGGTCCTTCGCACGATGCACCAGCTGGCGGCACGCCGCCTCGCTCTTGCCCAGGGCGTCGGCGATTTCAGGGTAGTCCGCATCCAGCACCTCGCGGAGGATGAACGCGGCGCGCGCTTCCGGGGACAGGCGTTCCAGCAGCAGGAGGAACGCGACGGACACATCGCCCGCGAGTTCCTGCAATTCTTCTGGCGAGGTGCCCTCGTCGGTGAGGATCGGCTCGGGAAGCCAGATGCCCACGTAGTCCTCGCGCCGCGCCTTGGCGGCGCGCAGCCGGTCGATGGCGCGCCGTGTCGTGGCGGCCACCAGCCAGGCTTCCGGATTGTCGATGGCGCCGTGTTCGGCGCCGTTCCAGCTCAGCCAGATGTCCTGGACCACATCCTCCGACTCCGCCACCGAGCCAAGCATGCGATAGGCGATCCCATGCAGGCGCGGTCGCAGGGCGGAGAAAGTGGCGGTAGCTTCGTTCATACCCATCCAGACGATTCTGCCTGCGCGTTTGTGACGCGTCTTGTCAAAATCATCCCAGGCGCAACCTTTGCGCCTTCATGGAATTGCCGTCAGTGCACCGGCATCACCAGTGGCTTGCCCTGGTCCTTCAGGATGAACACCACGAACCGGGCGGGCTCGGTCTTGCTGGCATTGCGGCCCACGGTATGGATGTCGTCGGGACCTTCATAGAAGGTGTCGCCGGCCTTCAACGTCTGCTCCGGCTTGCCCTTGACGCCCATCACGATGTTGCCCTGGATCACGTACAGCATGGCGTGGGCGTCGTGGCGGTGTACGTGCTCGATGGCGCCGGGCGGGTAGTCCACGGAGATCATGGTGATCTCCTTCCCGGGGTTGTCCTTCAAGGCCTTGGTCATGAGGCCCTTGACGTCCGGCTGCGGGGCGCCGTCCGCGGGGTCCTTCTGGGCGAGGGCGAGTGCCGGGGCGAAGGCGAGGAGGAGGGCGAGCATCTTTGCGATACGCATGGTGGAATCCTCTGTGGGGTAGGGCTCAGGAGAGGCCGGCCTTGTCCAGGCCCCAGGCTTTGTCGAACCCGCCCGGCGTCGGAACGAAGGCCACATTGGCGCGATTCCATGCGTTGATGACCATGATCTGGAAGGTCAGGTCGGACAGCTCCTTCTCGGAAAACTGGCCGCGGACGCGCTCGTAGAGTTCGTCGGGAATGCCGTGTTCGGGAATCCTGGTGAGCGCTTCGGTCCAGGCAAGCGCGGCGCGTTCGCGCGGTTCGAACAGGGGCGACTCGCGCCAGATGGCCACGTGATACAGCCGCAACTCGCGCTCGCCGTGGATCTTCGCTTCCTTGCTGTGCATGTCGACGCAGAACGCGCAGCCGTTGATCTGGGAGGCGCGGATGTTCACGAGGTCGTGGATCGTGTCGCCCAAGGTCGACTTCTTGTAGAGGGCGCTGAGCTCCATGAGCTTCTTCACCATGTCCGGGGACTGCTGCATGTAATCGAGGCGCTGCGTCATGGGGTGGAACCTCTGTGGGAGATGACAAGAGGCTATGGCCGTGTCGCCGGCGGGAGTAGGTCCGCGGCCGTGACCACGGTGTTGTCCGTCACACACCAATCGCGATGTCACAGACGGTCGAGCCGCCACGTCTGTGGAATATGGACCCCTGCATTTCCGTCTACGAAAGTTTGCGCAGACAGCTATCGACGCGGCAGCCGCTCGATGCCGTGTTCAACGGGCTGCTGGACGCGCTTGAAGCCCTGCCCGCGGATGCACGCGTGGTCTTCCTGATGAGCGACATCTTCGAAGCCGGCATCGACGAGGTGGCCCTCCTGCTGCGCCGCGACGCGGTTGCCTGCCGCGAATTGCTCAACCTTGCACGCTCTTACATACAGGCGACCCGCACATGCCGGGCGCCGATTCGAAACGAGGATCTGCCATGAATTCCCTTTCGCCGTCGGCTTGCGGAGGCGCGGATGCGCTCGCCACCTCGTTCTCGGCAAGCTATGCGGGCGTGATCGCCTTCATCGCCGTGGTGAACGAAGGCAGTTTCGCCCGGGCCGCGGATCGCCTGGGCATCGGCCGGTCGGCGGTCAGCCGCAGTGTGCAGAAGCTGGAGCAGCAGGTCGGCGCCCGTCTTTTCTCACGCACCACGCGCAGCACGGCGCTCACCCGCGAAGGAGAAATCTTCTTCGAGAACTGCCACCCCGGCGTGGAAAAGATTGCCCAGGCGCTGGACGACATGCGCGAACTGCGTAGTGGCCCGCCACGAGGCCAACTGCGGATCGGTGCCCCGGTAGGATTCGGCCGCAAGATCGTCGCACCGTTGTTGAACCGCTTCCGGGAGAATTACCCCGACATCGCGATCGACCTGCTGCTCGACGACCGCCCGTTCGACTTCACGGCCGACCGTGTCGACGTCGCCTTCCGCAACGGACGCATGGAAGACAGCCAGATCGTCGCGCGGCAGGTCGTGCCGATGCAGATGTTCGTCTGCGCCACGCCCGGTTACCTGCGCGACCACGGTGTGCCCGAGAGCGTGGAGGCACTCGCCCGGCACAACGGCATCCATTATCGGGCGGGTTCCGGCCGCATCGACGAGTGGGAGTTCAAGGTCGACGGCCGTCTGCGCAAGGCCCTGCCTCCGGGCATGGAAGTGTTCAACGACGCGGAACTCGTGTTGCAGGCGGTGCTCGACGGGCGCGGCATCGCCCAGCTGGCGGGCTACCAGGTGTGCGAGCACCTGAAATCCGGCCGCCTGGTGGCGTGCCTTGGGCAATACGCACCCGACGATCACGGGCACTACGTGTGCTACCAGAGCCGCCGGCAACTGCCTGCACGCATTCGTGTGTTCATCGACTTCATCGTCGGTGCCATTCGTGCCCTGGACCTCGAATGCGGCAGCACGTTGCCCATTGGTGCCCCGGCGGCAACACCGTGATACCGCCGACGGCGCTACCGGGTGCCGGCCGCCGAACCTACGATCAATCAACGTCAAACAAAGGTCATGACCATGAAAATCCTCGTCATCGGCGGCACCGGCCTCATCGGTAGCAAGGTCGTCGAGCGCCTGCGCGCAAAGGGACACGAAGCCATTGCCGCGTCCCCGTCATCGGGGGTGAACACGTTGACCGGCGAAGGGCTCGACGCCGCGATGGTGGGCGTCGACACCGTGCTGGACCTGGCGAACTCGCCCGTTTTCGTCGGGCCGCAGGTGCTGGAATTCTTCGAGACGGCGGGCCGCCATATCGTCGCCGCGGAAAAGCGGGCCGGCGTCACCCATCATGTGGCGCTGTCCGTGGTCGGTGCCGACAGGCTGCCCGATAGCGAATACCTGCGCGCAAAAGTGGCGCAGGAAAACATCATTGCGCATGCCGGCATCCCGTACACGATCGTCCGCTCGACACAGTTCTTCGAATTCCTGGGCGGTATCGCGCAGTCTGCCGCCGCGAGCGACACCATCACGCTTCCCACCGCTTACATCCAGCCGATCGCGTCCGACGACGTGGCCGATGCCGTCACCGCGAGGACGCTCGGTGCGCCGGTGAACGGCATCGTGGAAATCGGTGGGCCCGCGAAGTTCCCGATGGCCGACCTCGTCGCCCGTTTCCTTACGATCGTCAAGGATCCGCACAAGGTGGTGGGTGACGCGAACGCTCCCTACTTCGGGGCGCGGCTCGACGAAGGCTCCCTGGTTGCCGGCCGTGATGCACACCTGGGCACGATCGACTTCCCGACCTGGCTCAAGACGTCGAAGTACGCCCAATACGCTTCGGCGGCTTGAGAGCGGGCACGTCCATGGCCAAACCGACGCCGCCCCCGGTGTCCTTGCTCGACAGGTACAACGGGGCGGAATTCGCCCCGCTGTACACGGGCACCGTTCGCGTCACCGGCGGCGAGGCTTCGCACGGTCGCGCTTCCGGTATCGCCCAGTCGACCGACGGATGGCTCGACATCGCTCTCCGTTTGCCGCCCGAGCTGGGCGGCCCGGGCGGTGGAAGCAATCCCGAGCAACTCTTCGCCGCCGGATTCGCCGCCTGCTTCCACGGTGCCTTGTGCCTCCTGGCAACGCGCGAACGGATACCGATCCCCGATGCCGCCGTCACCGCCGCGGTCACCTTCGGCCGCGATCCGATGGACGGCTTGTTCACCCTCGTGGCGCACGTCGCCATCGCGCTGCCTGGAGTCCCCCGCGCCCTCGCGGAAGGGCTCGTCCGCAACACCGAACGCCTGTGTCCCTACGCCAAGATGGCGCGCCAGGGCATCGAGTGCGTGGTGAGGCTGGAGGACTGATCCCCAGACCAAGATCAAGATGGGGCGATGAACTGGCACTCGCCCTGCGGAAGGCGGCCGCGCTGATCTGACCTCAGCCCTGTCTCGTTTCCGGAACCTGTCACGCCAGGTATCTGATCTGCGTCGCATTCCCTTCGGCTGGTCCGGTTGGCCTACTACTCGGAGCCCGCGCGGAGGACTATGATCCGCTCGCGAGTGGCCTCGAGGGGAGGTGCGCCGCGAGGGTCGGGCAGGCCCCGGCTCAGAGGACGAGGCAGATGGGGAAGGTCATCGAATTCCTTGCGCGCGTCGGCAGCGACGCGTCGCTGCGGCATGCATCCGCGGATGCCGTGCGCACGGCGTTGCTGGAAGCTGGCGTCGACGACGCCGCGCTCGCCGCCGCGTTCTCGACGAATGACGGTGCGGCTCTCCGCGCCTTGCTTGGCCAGCGGGAATACATCAGTTCGCAATTGCCGGCCGATCCCGCAGAAGAGAAGGATCCGAGCGATGGCGAGGACGAGGACACGGACGAACCCGCCGAAATCGTCTCCCGCACCCCATCCGCGGATACTTTCAGCTGAGGCCGTGAAAAAGACCTCGCGCCATGCGCTTTCGTTGCTGGCCACCGTGCTGCTGGTGGTTTGCGCGGGGGTGCGTGCCACCCCCGACGAATCGGGCAATCCCTCGTCGACCCAGGCGATCCTCGACCGCGCCGACGCGATCAAGCTCGGCGATTTCGAAACCTTCGGCCGTCTCGTCGACGACCTCGCGAAGCGGGATGCGAAGCTGACGCCGCTCGAGCACTGGAGGCTGCGTTTCCTCCAGGGATGGCGTTCGACCTGGATCGGCGATTACGAGAACGGGCGGAAAGCCCTGGAAGAGGTAGCGGACAACGCCACCGACAGCGTGTTGCGCTTCCGTGCGACCGCCACGCTGATCAACCTGCTCGGTGTCGGACACCGCTACCAGGAAGCGTTCGTGCGGCTCAACCAGCTGCAGGACCTGATGCCGTCCATTCGCGACAGGAAGGCGCGTTTCCAGGGCCTCGGCGAAGCGTCGCAACTGCTGAGTTCCGCCGGCCAGTTCGAGCAGGCCGAGGCGTACGCACGCGAGATGATGGAGAACCCTCCGCCGGGTCAGACGAATTGCATCGGTGCGCAGCACCTGCTGCGTGCGCAACGCGAGGCGAATCGCCTGAAGGCACTGGACCCGATGTACTTCCGTGCCATCGAGGTCTGCGATGCGACGGGCAACGACGTCTTCTCCGACACCATGCGTGCCGACATCGCCGCGTTCCAGCTGGCGCAGGGCAAGGCAGCGGAGGCAGTGAAACTGTTGACCGAATCGCGCGATGGCTTGCGCGCCCTGAACTATCCGGCCTTGCTCGCGGAATACGACGCCACGCTCGCGCAGGCGTACCTGAAGCTGGGCGATCTTGCCAATGCGCGTCGATTCGGATTGTCCGCCGTGGCGGTTTCGATCAAGGATGAATTCACCGATCCGCGGCGCATGGGGTATTCGGTGCTATACGAGGTGGAGCGTCGGCTCGGCAATGCCGCCGCCGCGCTGGGCTACCACGAGAAGTACATGGAAGCCGACAAGGCCTACCTCAACGACGTGAGCGCGCGCAGCCTCGCGTTCCAGATCGTCGATCAGCAACTCCTGGCCCGGAAAGCCGAGGTCGATGCCCTCAACAAGCAGAACGAGATCCTTCGCCTCACCGGTGCGCTGGACCGGAAGGAAGTCGAGACCGGCCGGCTGTACATCGTGGTGCTGCTGGCCAGCCTGGGTGCGATCGGCTGGCTGCTGCTGTGGTTGCGGCGTTCCCAACTGCGCTTCATGAAGTTGGCGCGGCGCGATGGACTCACGGGCATCTGCAACCGCGAACACTTCGTGGAGCAGGCGCAGCGCGTGCTCGCTTATGGCGCCCGTTCCGATCGCGGTGCCTGCCTGATCCTGTTCGACCTGGACCATTTCAAGGCGGTGAACGACACCTATGGCCACGCGGTCGGCGACGAGGTGCTCAAGCGCGCGGTGGATGTCTGCCGCCGCGCACTGCATGCGTGCGATGTGTTCGGGCGCCTGGGTGGCGAGGAATTCGCGGTGCTGCTGCCCGACTGCAGCCCGGCGCAGGCTCGTGCCCGTGCCGAGCAGCTGCGTCTTTCGATTGCGGCCACATCGGCAACGCAGGCGCGGCCGGACCTGGCGGTTACAGCCAGCTTCGGCATCGCCGGTACGACCCAGTGCGGCTTCGAACTGCACCGGCTGCTCGTGGTAGCCGACGCCGCGCTCTACCGGGCGAAGCGGGCAGGGCGCAATTGCGTGTTCATGGGCGACACGGGAGACATTCCGGATTCGCCTTACCTGACCGAGGCACGCGGGTAGCCGGGACAAAAAAAAGGCCGCTTTCGCGGCCTTTTTCTTCGACACGTCGCAGCTGGATCAGCGCTGACGAGCCTTGAAACGCGGGTTGCTCTTGCAGATCACGAACACTTTGCCGCGACGGCGAACGACTTTGCAGTCACGGTGACGCGACTTCGCGGACTTCAAAGAGGAAAGCACCTTCACGGCCAGCTCCTGAAACTTTAAGGACAAGGAAAAACGGAATTGTAGCGGCGTCTGCCTTCTTACGCAAGCGCCGGTCCCTGTTGATCTTTCAGCCGAGGCCCAGCTTCAAGCGGGCCTCGCGGACGGTGCGGAGGAAGCTGTCCAGGACCGGGGACGTATTGTCCACGCGGGACGCCACGGCGAGCAACAGGTGGGCTTCCGGGTCGTCCACCGGAACGAAGGCCACGCCTTTCAGGTGCACCACGCGCAGTGAGGCCGGAACAAGGGCCACGCCGAGCCCGGCCGCCACGAGAGGGAGCAGGGAAGGGATCTGCTGGGCTTCCTGGCGTATCTGTGGGCGGAATCCGGCCTTGTCGGCGAGGAGCGCGAGCCGGTCATTGAGGGTTGCCGCCTGGGCGCGCGGCGGGGCTACGAAGCGTTCGCCGGCCAGATCGGCCATGCGCAGCACAGGCTGCTTCGCCAGCCGGTGGCCCACCGCCAGGGCGATGACCAGTGGCTCCTGGTCGATCACTTCCACATTGAGCAGGCGGGCGTTCGCCACACCCTCGGGAGGGGCCCGCAGCAGGCCCACGTCGATCTGCCCCGAGAGAATGGCGTCGTATTGGGCGCCGGTGAACATTTCGCCCAGGTGCAGGCTTACGCCAGGCACGGCATGGGAAAAGCGCAAAAGCGTCTCAGGCAGGGCCGGGTGGAACGAGACCGACACGGCATAGGCCAGGCGGAGCTGGCCGGTGAACCCTGCCGCGGCTTCGGTTACCACCGTGCGGGCGCTGTCGGCGCGGGCAAGGATGGCCTTGGCTTCCACCAGGAAAAGCCGGCCCGGCTCGGTGAGAGCCACGCGCCGGCGGTTGCGGTCCAGCAGGCGAACGCCCAAATCGGCCTCGAGCGACTGGATCTGCTGGGACAGCGGTGGCTGGGAAATGTGCAGCCGTTGGGCCGCCTGGGTGAAGCTGAGGGTCTCGGCGACCTCGACGAAGTAGCGCAGCTGGCGGAGGTCGAACATAGTCGGAATTCGAATAAGTGAGTGCCGAAAGATATATTGGCCGGAATTTCCTAGGAAATCTATGATTCGTCTCGACCTACCACCAACCCCTCCCCCTGGGTCGGTAGGTCCCTCGCCCCGCATCGACGCTAACTACCGGCATCCGGCCTACCTCCCCCCCGAGGCCCATGCTGAGGCGTCCTCTGCGGGGCGACTTCTTTTTCCCAGAGCGGAAATCTCGTGTGGCAGCCGATTTTCTTGTGGGAGCCGGCTTTGCCGGCGATCCCGCGGCAGCGGGCATCGCCGCTGAAGCGGCTCCCACAGAGCGCCAGCCCCATGGAAGCCAGCGTTCAGACCTTCGAAGTGAAGTCGCACCCGGTGCCGGCGCGCACCTGCGCCTCGTCCACCCCGGGCGCCAGTTCCACCAGTTCCAAGCCGCCGGCTGCCACGTCGAAGACCGCCAGGTCGGTGATGATGCGGTTCACCACGCCCTTGCCCGTGAGGGGCAGGGTGCACTCGGTGAGGATCTTGGGCGAGCCGTCCTTCGCCATGTGTTCCATGAGCACCACGACGCGCTTCACGCCGGCCACCAGGTCCATGGCGCCGCCCATGCCCTTCACCATCTTGCCGGGCACCATCCAGTTCGCGATGTCGCCCTCGCAGGTGACCTGCATGGCACCGAGGATGGAGATGTCGATATGTCCGCCGCGGATCATCGCGAAGGAATCGGCGCTGGAAAAATACGACGCGCCCGGGCGGGCGGTCACCGTCTGCTTGCCGGCGTTGATCAGGTCGGCGTCCACTTCGTCGTCGGTCGGAAACGGGCCGATGCCGAGCAGGCCGTTTTCCGACTGCAGCCACACGTCGACGCCGTCCGGCAGGTGGTTCGCCACCATCGTCGGCAAGCCGATGCCGAGGTTCACATAGTCGCCGTCGGAGAGTTCCAGGGCGGCGCGCTGCGCCATCTGTTCGCGGGTCCAGGCCATGGTGGGTCTCCTTCAGGCGCGCACGGTGCGCTGTTCGATGCGCTTGGAGGGCGCGGGATTGTGCACGATGCGGTCGACGTAGATGCCCGGCGTGTGGACCTGGTCCGGGTCAAGCTCGCCCACCTCGACCATGATCTCCACCTCGGCGATGCAGACCTTGCCCGCCGTGGCCACCATCGGATTGAAGTTGCGCGCCGTCTTCCGGTAGACCAGGTTGCCCGACGGGTCGGCCTTCCACGCCTTCACCAGTGCCACGTCGGCCACGATGGAGCGTTCCATCACGTACATGTGTCCGTCGAATTCGCGCGTTTCCTTGCCTTCGGCCACCTGGGTGCCGTAACCGGTGCGGGTGAAGAAGGCGGGAATGCCGGCGCCGCCGGCGCGCAGCTTCTCGGCAAGCGTGCCCTGCGGGGTGAATTCCACTTCCAGTTCGCCCGCCAGGAACTGCCGCTCGAACTCCTTGTTCTCGCCCACGTACGACGAAATCATCTTGCGGATCTGGCGGGTGGCCAGCAGCTGGCCCAACCCCACGCCGTCGATGCCGGCATTGTTGGAGACGGCGGTGAGGCCGGTCACGCCCGAATCGCGCAGGGCCTCGATCAGCAGCTCCGGGATGCCGCAGAGGCCGAAGCCGCCGACGGCGACGGTCTGCCCGTCCGCCACGAGGCCGGCCAGTGCCTCGCGGGCGCTGGCGACGCGTTTGTCGCGCGAATGCGACTTCACCTGGTTCATGCGCATCGATTCCATCCGGGCGGTCCCGCCGCCGGTTCGCCCGCCATGATAGCGGAGCCCGGCGAAAGGCTTCGCCGCAGTGCGGGAAAGGTGCAAGAAACCCAGCCTTGTTGGCGCTTTCATCGTGAACGTCGCATCCTCACCTTTCCCCCGCATCGGAGAACCGCCCGTGAGCAAGCAGAAGATCGGCGTCATCGGCATGGCCGTCATGGGGCGCAACCTCGCCTGGAACATCGAAGGCCGCGGTCACGCGGTGTCCATCTTCAACCGCAGCCGGGAGAAGACCGACGAGGTGATGGCCGAGAGCCCGGGCAGGAAGCTGGTGCCTTCGTACACGCTCGAGGACTTCGTCGATTCGCTGGAAAAGCCGCGCCGCATCCTGCTCATGGTGCAGGCGGGCGCCGGCACCGATGCCGTGATCGAGCAGCTGCGCCCCTTGCTGGACAAGGGTGACATCCTGATCGACGGCGGCAACACCTATTACAAGGACACTGTGCGCCGCGGCGACGAACTGGCCGCCGACGGCCTGCACTTCATCGGCACCGGTGTGTCGGGTGGCGAGGAGGGCGCGTTGAAGGGCCCCTCCATCATGCCGGGCGGTCCGCGCGACGCCTACGACCTGGTGGCGCCGATACTCACCGAGATCGCGGCCCGCGCACCCGATGGCGAACCTTGCGTCATCTACATCGGCCCCGGCGGCGCGGGGCACTACGTGAAAATGGTGCACAACGGCATCGAATACGGCGACATGCAGCTGATTGCGGAAAGCTACGCGGTGCTGAAGCACGTGGCGGGGCTGTCCAACGATGAACTCGCCGACGTCTACCGCGAATGGAACGAGGGCGAACTCGACAGCTTCCTGATCGATATCACCTCGAAGATCTTCCGCCGCAAGGACGAGAAGAGCGGCAAGATGCTCGTGGACGTGATCCTCGATCGTGCAGCGCAGAAGGGCACCGGCAAGTGGACGAGCCAGAGCGCGCTGGACCTCGGCGTGCCGCTTACCCTCATCACCGAATCGGTCTTCGCGCGAGTGCTGTCCTCGATGAAGGACGAACGCGTCGCTGCCAGCCGCCAGCTCGCCGGACCGCAGGCGGAAGCCTTCGCGGGCGACCGCAAGGCATTCATCGAATCGGTGCGGCGCGCGCTGTACATGAGCAAGATCATCTCGTACGCCCAGGGTTTCGCGCAGTTGCGCGCCGCGTCGGACGAAAATCGCTGGGACCTCGACTACGGCGGCATCGCCAAGATCTTCCGCGCCGGCTGCATCATCCGGGCGCGCTTCCTGCAGAAGATCACCGACGCCTATCGTAACGACGGTGCGCTGAAGAACCTGCTGCTCGACCCTTATTTCCGCGACGTGGCGCAGTCGTACCAGGCCGCCTTGCGCGAGGTGGTGGGCGAGGCGGTGCGCGTAGGCGTGCCGGTGCCCGGCTTTTCGGCCGCCATCGCCTACTACGACAGCTACCGGGCGGAGACGCTGCCAGCCAACCTCATCCAGGCCCAGCGCGACTTCTTCGGGGCGCATACTTTCGAGCGAGTGGACGAGAAGGGCAGCTTCCACGCGGAATGGGCGCCCTAGGCGCCCCGTCCCTCGTTGCGTGGGTATTTCGGCTGCATTTCAGGGAACTATTAAATTTTGCGATTTGTCGAATCCCGTGAAGCAGGTCAGCCACGGGGTGCTAGCGCTGTAAGGACCCTCCCTTTAGAGTTGGCGGACCGGCAGCAGGCCAGGGGTCGGCGTTCATGCCGTGTCCAACGAGGGAGTACGTTGTTCCATGCCTAGAAGTTCCCTGATCGCCGCTACGGCGCTCGCGGTCGCGCTTGCCGGCTGCACGACGCTGCCGCAGCCGCGCGACGACGGATCGCTGCAACGCGAGGCACTGGCCGGGACGGAAAAGCCCGTTCCGCAGCCGCTGTCGCTTCCCAACTCCAACCCGCCGGTACAACCGGCGGCCGCGCCAGATATCACCACGGGCACGGGCGAATTCGTGAAACCCGTGGGGCTGGCCAAACCCAAGCCGATCGCGGCGGGGGCGGGCACGGTCACCTTCAACTTCGAGAACCAGCCGGTGGAATCGGTGGTCAAGGCGATCCTCGGCGACCTGCTGCACGAGAACTACTCGATCGTGCCGGGGGTGCAGGGCAACGTTTCGTTCTCCACCTCGCAGCCGGTCACCAGCGAACAGGCGCTGCCGATCCTGGAGACGCTGCTGTCCTGGACGGGCAATGCGCTGGTGCAAACCAACGGCCGCTATGTGGTCATGCCCGCCAAGGACGCGGTGGCGGGCAACCTCGTGCCGAGCATCGGGGCCGCGGCACCCCCGGGCGGCCTGCAGGCCCGCCTGTTCCCGCTGCGCTTCATCTCGGCCACCGAGATGCAGAAGCTGATCAAGCCCTTCGCCCGGCCCGATGCCACGCTGCTGGCCGATCCGACGCGCAACGTGCTGGTGATGGCGGGCACGCCCACCGAACTGGACAACTACGAACGAACGGTGAAGACCTTCGACGTCGACTGGCTGCGCGGCATGTCGGTCGGCGTCTTCAGTCTGCAGCGGGCCGAGGTGAAGGAACTCACGCCCACGCTGGACAAGCTGTTCGGCGAGAAGGGCAATACCCCGATGGCGGGGCTGCTGCGCTTCATTCCCATCGAGCGCACGAACTCGCTCGTGGTGATCAGCCCGCAGCCCGCGTACCTGGAAGAGGTGCGCAGCTGGATCGACCGCATCGATCGCGGCGGCGGCAACGAACCGCAGCTGTACGTGTACGACGTGCGCAACGTGCAGGCCTCGGACCTGGCCCAGTACCTTTCCGATATCTACGGCGGTGGCTCCGGCGGCGGGCGTTCCGGCGACAATGGCGGGCGTGTCGGTCCGGGGCTGAGCTCCGGCACGCTCGGCGGCAGCGACAACGACCTGGGCAACCGTGACGGTTCCGGGCTGGGCAGCACCACGGGCGCCTTCGGCAACAGTTCGTCGTCGGGTTCCAGCCTGCTGAACACCACGAACAACAACAACGGCCTCAACGGATCGTCGACGGGAATGAACGGCGGTTCGTCGTTCGGTTCCCTCGGTTCGAACGGCAGCAGCGGCTTCGGCGACGATTCCTCGTCGCGCCGCCAGCACAGTGGTCCCGTCACCACCGACGACGGCGTACGCATCACGTCGGTGGATTCGAACAACCAGCTGATGGTGCGTTGCCGGCCGTCGCAGTGGACGGAGATCGAGCAGGCGATCAAGCGGCTCGACGCGGTGCCGCTGCAGGTGCAGATCGAGACACGCATCCTCGAGGTGGCGTTGACCGGACAGTTCCAGTTCGGCGTGCAGTGGTACCTGGAGGGCCTGGTCGGTGGAACGGACGGGTCCGTCGGTCAACCCGGCAACAAGCAGCAGTGGGCTCTTGGTGATGGAGGCAATAGTTTTCATCAAAATCAGGACGCGTTCTTCTACTCGTTCGTGAACAACAATCTCGCCGTTGCGCTGCGTGCGATGGAAACCAGCGGCAACACGAAGACGCTCTCCGCGCCGTCGCTGGTGGTACTCAACAACCAGAAGGCACATATCCAGGTCGGCGACCAGATTCCCATCACGCAGACCTTCGTGAACACCAACGCCAACACGGACAACACGATCGGCCAGGTGGAGTACAAGGACACGGGCGTGATCCTGAATGTGCGTCCGCGCGTGAATCCGGGCGGCCTGGTGTACCTCAACATCAACCAGGTGGTGAGCGCGCCGGGCCTGAAAGACACCACCACCGGCAACTTCCCGATCCAGCAGCGCGAAGTGGCCACGCAGGTGGCGGTGCAGAGCGGGCAGACGGTACTGCTCGGTGGCCTGATCAAGCAGCAGGAGGGAGTGACCGACACGGGTATTCCCGGATTGAACCGGATCCCCGTCGTCGGCCGGCTGTTCGGTTCCACCTCGCGCAACCGCGACCGCACGGAACTCATCGTGCTGATCACGCCGCGCGTCATCAGCAACGGCAACGAAGCCAAGCAGGTCACGGACGAGTACCAGCAGAAGTTCGAGTCGCTGCGTCCCTACCGGGCCGACGCGAAGCTGGGCAGCGGCGAGCCCACCGTGACGGTGCCGCTCAACAAGCCCTGACTAATGTGGGAGCCGCTTCAGCGGCGATGGTGCTTGCGGCAAGCTTGCCCGCTGCCGCGGGATCGCCGGCATAGCCGGCTCCCACATGTGCCGCGCGGACGCTGGCGTCGCCAGCTCCCACGTGGACCTCAGTGAACCAGCGGGTTCGGGTAGCTCACCTTCGGGCGATACGGCTGCACCGAGATGCCGAAGTTCGGCCCCATGCGATTGCGGAGGCCGCTGGCGTTGTAGAGGCCCAGCGTATTGCTCGGCCGCTGTGACGGGTCGGTCTGCAACGTGGTCGCGGGCGTCGACGGCGGTGCTGTCATCAGGTGCGTGAGGCAGTCATACGACAGCGCGGACGATGAACCGGACGCCGGTTCCACGCACCCCGATTCCGCCGACGCACGGACGGCCGGCAGGTCGACGACCTGCGCGGTGACGGCCACGGATGCCGTCATGAACACGGCTCCCACGATCCCGAATCGGATGTCCATGCGCTTCCTTCCGTAACTCCCGTGTACGGAATACCACGTAAGCGGTTGCATCGGTAAGCAATGCCGGCGATGTCACGGTCCTGTCATTAATCATGTCACCGTCCTGGCACCGTTCCGTCATCCGGCGCGCCTAGCCTTCCCCCGAAGACGAGTTCCCGTACCGCCCACGCGTGAGGAATGAACGTGGCACGCAGCGTGATCGCGCTCGTCGCGTGCATGGTCCTGCTCGCCCCGCCGGAGTGCATGGCGAGGGTGCAGGCCTCCGAAGGACAGCCACAGGGGTCGGAAGGAGCGTATGCGCCGAGGCGCTTCGACATCGAGGCACAAGCACTTGCCACGGCCCTGCGCGCCTTCAGCGAGGCGTCCGGCACGGCCGTGCTCTTCGACGACGCGCTGGTGGCGGACCGGCGGACGCAAGGCATCCACGGCGAGGCGTCCCCGCGCGACGCACTGCGTATCCTCCTTGTCGGCACGGGCCTCGAAGCCCGCTTCTCGTCGATGAACGCCTTTACCGTCACGTTACAGACGGCTCCGGTAGCCGAGGCGAGCCCCGTGCCGGACGCGGAGCAGCGAACGGAAGTCCCCGACACCCGCGAGGCGGGCATCCTGCAAGCAGCCATCGAACGCGCCCTGTGCACCCGTGCCGCGACGCGGCCCGGCTCGTTCCGGCTCGCCATGCAACTGTGGATCGATACGGCCGGTGGCGTGGCGAAGGCCGCGGCACTCGCGCCGTCGGAGAACCCGGCGAGGGACGACGAAGTACTGTCCGCGGTGCGCGCGGTTCGGGTGCCCGGGACTTTTCACCGGTTCAGTCCGGTGACGATCCTGCTCGCGCCGAACGGCGGCCATAACGATCCGTGCAGGGAGGGTTGATCGTGGAAACCACGCTGCTCGGCACCTTCCTCGACAATTACGAAGACTTCCGGCGGCGCCTGCGCCGGCGGCTGCGCTCCGACGACATCGTGGATGACGTGTTGCAGGAGACGTACCTCAAGGTGGTCCCGGCCATGGGGGCCGCGGCAATGCCTGGGAATCCCACTGCATATCTGTTCCGGATGGCGCTGAACCTGGCGGTCGACCATCACCGCGGCTCCGGCCGTCTGATGACCGGGGTGGAGGTGGAGGAGTTGCTGCATGGCGTGGACGCTCCCGCCGATCCGCCCACCGTGCTGGCATCACGCCAGGACCTTGAGGCGCTGGGCGCGGCCCTGGACGCCCTGACCCGGCGCCAGCGCGACATCCTGATGGCGGCTCGCGTGGACGAACTGCCGCATACGGAAATCGCGGCGCGTCACGGCATTTCGGTGCGCATGGTCGGCAAGGAATTGAAGAAAGCACTTGAGACCTGTGCCACAAAAGTGGGACGCCGTTCGATCCAGCGGTTCGGTCCCGGTGCCGGCGATCCGTCTTGAGCGGTATGGGAACGACCAGCACCAAGGAAAGCGAGCGCCAGGCCCGGGCGTGGCTCGTGCACCTGACGTCGGGCACGGCCACGCGCGAGGATGGCGAAGCGTTCCGTCGCTGGTGCCTTTCCGACCCGCGGCACGCGGAAGCGTTCGCGCGCGCACGGCGCATGTGGGAACACTTGGGGCCCGCCATCGCGGAGCACGATCGCGCGGATCGGAGCAGGGCGCCCGTTCCGCGGCACGGCGTGCGCATGGGCCGGCGCGCGTTCCTCGCGGCGGCGGTGAGCGCGTCGGTTGCTGCGATACTGATCGGGCGCCATGGCCTGGACATCGGGTTCGGCAAGGACGACGCGGAGCACCTGTCTACCGCGGTGGGCGAGCAACGCCGCGTCGAGGTCGTTCCCGGCGTCGTCGTCGAAATGAATACGGGCACCGACATTGGCCTGCGCAGGAGCGCCGGCATCGTCACCGGTATGCGTTTGCGCCAGGGTGAGGCGGTGGTGCGCATCGACGCCTCGCGGAACGCGTCGTTTATCGTCCAGGTCGCGGATGCCAGCCTGGCCTCGGCTCCGGGATCCTCGTTCGCCGTGCGCTGCATCGACAGCGAGTCGGCGGTGACCTGCCTCGACGGCAGGACCGTCCTGTCGCGCGGCGGTACGGACACGCTGGTGAAGCCGGCGCAGCTGGTGGCCTTCGACGACCGCGGCATCGCACCCGCGGTAGCGGTGAATCCGGCGACGGCACTGGCATGGCGCGACCGCGTGCTGATCTACGACAACCAGCCGCTGGCCGACGTGGTCGCGGACATCAATCGCTATCGCCCCGGACGCATCGTGATCACCGATCGGGCGCTGGCCGAGCGGCGTGTGCATGCACGCTTCACCCTCGACCAGATGGCCGACGTCGCCACGCTGATCGAGGACGCGTACGGCGCGCATGCGACCCATCTGCCGGGTGGCTGGGTGCTGCTGAGCTGAGTTCCGCCGCGCCGCGCGCCGCGCACTCGGTGAATTTTTTATGACACCGGTTCAGTGCCACCCGTGCCCGTGCGTCTTGTGGGCAAACGGAACAGCAGGGGATCGAGCGTGCAAGCACGAGCAGTATGGGTGAACGCATGAGGCGTCTCGCCGCCCACCGCCGGGCGCGTGCGCTCGCGCTGGCGATATGCCTCGGCCTCGCATCGCATGCGATGGCCCAGGATGCGCCGCCGGCATTCGACGTCAACGAGTATGT
Organism: Luteibacter sp. HAY1-4A; assembly: GCF_056755355.1. Taxonomy (NCBI): domain Bacteria; kingdom Pseudomonadati; phylum Pseudomonadota; class Gammaproteobacteria; order Lysobacterales; family Rhodanobacteraceae; genus Luteibacter; species Luteibacter sp. HAY1-4A. The sequence goes on along the minus strand of NZ_JBNDHZ010000012.1, from coordinate 26,794 downwards.
CGTCGACGGCAATACCACGCTCCAGCCGCTGGACATCGAGACGGCGGTCTATCCGTTCCTCGGCCCCGGCAAGACGATGGCCGATGTCACGGCGGCGCGGGAAGCGTTGCAGAAGGCCTACCAGGCACACGGCTACCAGTCGGTGGTGGTCGATCTGCCGCAGCAACAGGTGAAGGGCGGCGTCATTCGCTTCCAGGTGACCGAGAACGTCATCGGCCGCGTGCGCGTCGAAGGCGCCACCTACCGCTCGCCCAAGGACATTCGCGACGCTGTGCCCGCCTTGCGCGAAGGGGAGGTTCCCGACTTCCGCCAGGCACAGGAACAGCTGACGGACGTGAACCGCCACAGCGGAGCACAGGTGCTGCCGGTGCTCACGCCCGGCAAGCTGCCGCAGACGATGGACGTGACCCTGAAGGTGACGGATGCCTCGCCGTTGCACGCGAGTCTTGAAGTCAACAACGACCACAGCGTGAACACCCCCGAGCTGCGCACCGTGGCCAGCGTGCGCGACGACAACCTGTTCCAGAAGGGCCATGCCGCCTCGCTCACGTATATCGTGGCGCCGCAGGACCGCAACGCGGCGGAAGTCTGGGCCGGTTCGTACCTGGTTCCCCTCGGCGGCGAATGGAGCCTGCTGGCCTCGGCCTATAAGTCGAACAGCAATGCGAACGCGGTTGGCGGCACCACGGTGCTCGGCAAGGGCAACGCGTTCGGGTTCAGCCTCGTGCGCACCCTTCCGACGCACGGCGAGTATTCGCAGTCGCTCACGATGGGCCTGACGCGCAAGCACTTCGACCAGAACATCAGCCTGGGCAACGAGACCTCGAAGGCGCCCATTACATACATCCCGCTCAACGTGACGTACCAGGGGCAATCGATCGGCGAGCGCTCGGCCAGCACCATCGCGATCGGGGGCACGCTGGGATTCCGTGCCGGCGGCAGCAGCGCTGCGGAATTCGACAACCAGCGCTATAAGGCCAGGGCCAATTTCTTCTATGTGAAGGTCGATGGCGGACACACGCGCACCCTGGACAACGGCTTCGCCCTGGCGGGACGCCTGGGCCTGCAGCTGTCCAACTCGTCCCTGATTTCGAGCGAACAGTACGCCGCCGGTGGCGACAGCACCGTGCGCGGTTACCTCGAAGCGGAACAGACGGCCGACCACGGCGCCATCGGTTCGTTCGAGGTGCGTTCGCCGTCGATCGCCGCGCATCTTGGCGAGTGGGTGAACGACCTGCGCCTGCACGCCTTCGTCGATGCCGCACACCTCGTGCTGATGAATGCGTTGCCCAGCCTGGTCGATCCGGCACGGCCCGAGGCCGGAAGCACGCGCGTGACCAGCTACAACCTGTCCAGCGCGGGACTCGGCACGCGCTTCCAGATTTTCAACGTTGCGACCGGCGCGTTCGAGATCGCCTATCCGTTCAAGGACGGGCAGGCGACGCGGGCGCACGACACGCGTCTTCATTTTTCGCTCAAGGCAGATCTCTGACCGGCAGATCGGACTTTCAGACATTCCAGGGGTATTACCGTGACTCGACTCTTGCTACTGACCTGCTTGCTGCTCCTCGGCTGGGTGCCGTCCGCGTATGCGGATGCCTCGTGGTGGAACCAGGACTTCGCCTTCCGCAAGGCGATTACCGTCGACACGACCGCGAAGGGCGGCAACGTGGCGACTGCGGCCGGACGCGTGCCGCTCCTGGTTCGCCTGCACTCGGGCAACTTCACCTTCGACGGCGTTTCCGAAACCGGTGCGGACGTGCGCTTTGTCGCGTCCGACGACAAGACCGCGCTGAATTACCAGATCGAGAGCTTCGATCCGGTGCTGGGTGTTGCACTGGTCTGGGTTGACGTGCCGCAGATCGCCGCGGACAGCCAGCAGCAGATCTGGATGTACTACGGCAACCCGAAGGCGCAGGGCGGCGAAAAGGCGGGCGCGGTGTTCGACGCCGACTATGCGGCCGTCTACCACTTCGAGGAAGCAGCCGGCACGCCGCCGCACGATGCCACGGCCTATGCCAACAACGCGGTCGGAAACGACATCCTCATTGCCGACGGCATCATCGGCAAGGCGGCGCGCTTCGACGGTTCGAAGATCGTGACGCTCCCGGGTAGCGTGTCGATGAACGTGGCCGAGGGCGGCAGCTTCACCTTCAGCGGCTGGGTCAAGCCGGACCCGATGCCAGCGGGCCGCACGCTGCTGTATGCGCGGCACCAGGGCGAGCAGAAGCTGCTCGTCGGCCTCGACAATGGCGTGCCCTTCGTCCAGGTGAACGACGCTGTCACGCCCGCGGGCGACGCGATCAAGCCGGGTGGCTGGGCGCACCTCGCCGTGACGGCCAGCGGCAACGACATCGCGCTGTACGTGGACGGCCGGCCGTACGCCAAGCTGGACGCGAAACTGCCGGCCATGACCAGCCAGGCCACGCTCGGTGGCGACGCCGCGGGCCAGTCCGATGGCTCCGTGCCCTTTACCGGCATGCTGGACGAGGTGCGGCTCTCGCGCGTTGCGCGCTCCGCGACGCTCATCGCCGTGGACGCGCAGACGCAGGGCGCCGAGTCGAAGCTTCTCATCTATGGCGCGGACGAGAAGCAGTCGGGCGTGGGCTTCGGCTATTTCGGCATCATCGTGAAGTCGGTGACCGCCGACGCCTGGGTCGTGATTGGCATCCTTCTCGTCATGGCCGCTATTTCCTGGCTGGTGATGTGGCAGCGCGCCGCATACGTGAACAAGGTGACCCGGGCGAACGAGGAATTCCTCGACGCGTTCCGCCAGCAAGGCCGCAACATCCTCGCGCTCTCGCGCGATCCCGCCGCGGCGCGCCTCGGCGACGCCTCGCTCTTCCGCCTGTACAAGGTGGGTGCCGCGGAAGTCTGGAGCCGCCGCGACGAGGACGGCCACGACCATATCGCGTCCGAATCCATCGAGGCGATCCGCGCCACCATGGACTCGGTGCTGGTGCGCGAGAACCAGGCTCTCTCCAAGTCGATGGTGCTGCTCACCATCGCCATCTCGGGTGGCCCGTTCCTCGGTCTGCTGGGCACGGTGGTCGGCGTGATGATCACCTTCGCCGCCATCGCGGCGGCGGGCGACGTCAACGTGAACGCCATCGCTCCCGGTATCGCCGCCGCGTTGCTGGCCACGGTGGCCGGCCTGTTCGTCGCGATTCCCGCCTTGTTCGGCTACAACTATCTGTTGATCCGCAACAAGAACGTCACCGCGAACATGCAGGTGTTCGTGGACGAGTTCGTGACGCGACTGGCGGAACAGCAGCGCACCTCCAAGCCTTCCGCTGTCGCGGCCTGAGGACGGGACGATGCGCGCCCAAGACGACGACAAGCCGTACGACGACATCAACATCACGCCGATGCTCGACCTGGCGTACGTGTTGCTCGTGATCGTCATCATCATGACCACGGCGTCCGTGCAGGGCATCAAGGTGAACCTGCCCAAGGCCAGTGCGGCGGTGAGCATGGCCAAGCCGCAGACCAAGGCCATCACCATCGCCGATTCGGGCCAGGTGTTCCTGGACGCCTATCCGGTCACCATCGACGAGCTCGAGCAGCGCCTCCGCGCGCTGAAGGCCATCAATCCGGATTTCCCGGTGGTGGTGAAGGGCGATTCCACGGTCCAGTACCAGAAGGTGATGGACGTGCTGGACCTGTTGCGTCGCGTGGACCTGCCGCAGGTCGGCCTGGTCACCGGCAAGTCGCCGAAGGGATGAGCGCGTGACGACGCAGCCTTTCCATCGCCGACGCCGGCGACGCTGGCCGGGCCCGGTGCTCGGCGGGGCAGCCGTACTGCTGCTTGCCGCGCTGGTCTGGCATTTCGCCGGCAGCAGCGTCGGCGTGCGTCGCGAAGCGCCGCGCATCGCCACCATCACCCCGTTGCCACCGCCGCCCCCGCCCCCGAAAGAGAAGCCTCCGGAACCGAAGAAGGTGGAGGAAGAAATGAAGCCGGTGGAGAAACCCCAGGACATACCGCAGAAGCCGGTCGACGCGCCGAAGCCGAGCAACGACGTCGCGAAGAACGTGACGATCAACGGCGATGCCCAGGCCGGTACCGACGCCTTCAACATCGGCGCGGGCGACGGCGGCGGCATGATGGGCTCGGGCGGCGGGAACGGCACCGGTACCGGCAGCTACAACCAGTACCTCGGCTACGCGATCCAGCAGGCGGTGCAGCGCGACGACCGGGTGAACCGGCTCGTCTTCGACGTGCGCGCGGACGTGTGGCTGGACGCCGAAGGCCGCCTCACGCGCGCCGAACTGGTGGGCTCCAGCGGCAACGAAAAGACCGACGCGGCCCTGATCGACGCCTTGCGCGCCATGCCTCGCATCGAGGTGGCGCCACCGTCGTCGCTGCGCTTCCCCTTGCGCGTCGCCATTCGCGGGAAGCGTCCCGCATGAGCGCCTTGAACACACTACATACCCGGAGAGTTCGCATGACCATCGGAAAGGCCCGCCACCGTCCCGCGCGAGCCATGCTGACCGCCGCCATCGCGCTGGCGCTCTGCGCAGGCGGCGCGCACGCACAGAGTGCACCGTCCGATAACGCCACCATCAATCTCGTGCGCCTGCTCGTGAAGCGCGGCGTGCTGACCCAGTCGGATGCGGACGGACTCATCGCGCAGGCGAACGCCGAGGCCGCGCAGGCGCAGAAACTCGCCGGCACCGCCAACGCGGCACCCGCGGTGCCCGGGCAGGTACGCGTGACCTACGTGCCCGAGGTGGTGCGCAACCAGATCAAGGACGAGTTGCGCCAGGAGGTGGTGGCGCAGGCCAAGAGCGAGCACTGGGCCGAACCGGGTGCCCTCCCGGGCTGGCTCGACCGGATCAGCTGGTCGGGCGACATGCGCGTGCGCGACGAATTCCATTACTACGACAAGGGCAACGCCTATCCCGTGGTGGACTTCGCGCAGCTGAATCGCACGGGGCCGTACGACCTCAACGGGGTCAATCCGCCGCCGCTGCTCAACACGAGGGAGAACCGCACCAACTCGCTGCGCATCCGTGCGCGGCTCGGCGTGAACGTGGACCTGGGCGAGAACGTGAGCGCCAGCATCCGCATCGGCACCGGTAACGTCAACAACCCGGTGTCCACCACGCAGACGCTCGGCGGGGGCCTGGCGAAGAAGGATCTCTGGCTCGACCAGGCGTGGCTGGCGTGGAAGCCGACGCCGTGGGCGCAGGTGATCGGCGGCCGCATGCCGAACCCGTTCATGAGCACGGACCTCGTGTATTCGAACGACCTGAACTTCGACGGCATCGTCGGCAAGTTCAACGTGCCGATGACGGACGAGATCGGCGCGTTCGCGAACGTGGGCATGTTCCCGATCGAATACCAGGCCGACGACTTCCCCTCGCAGCAGGGCATCAAGAACGCCAGCCGCGACAAGTGGATGACCGGTGCGCAGCTCGGCGGCAGCTGGAAGTTCAACGAAGACACCGAATGGAAGCTGGCCCTGGCCTATTACCGCTTCGACCACATGCGTGGGGAGCTGTCCTCGCCGTGCTCGATCTACCTCGGCGTGAGCTTCTGCGACACCGACGCGACCCGCTCTGCCTTCATGCAGAAGGGCAACTCGCTGTTCCTCATCCGCGACATCGTGCCGGACCCGAACTCGCCGACGAGCTACGCGCAGCCGCAGTACGTGGGGCTGGTCTACGACTACCACGTGGCCGACGCGAATACGCAACTCGACATGAAGGTGGCGGATACGCCGCTGCGCCTGGAAGCCGATTACATCCGCAACATGGCGTACCACCGTCGCGACGCCTTCCGCAGCGACGTGGGCCTGAGCCGTCTGGTGAACAACTTCGGTGCCGGCGACTTCAGCGAAGGCACGTACAAGAGCGGCCCGGTGGGCTGGATGGTCCGGGCCACGCTCGGCGACGTGAATCCGCATGCGGCCGGCGACTGGAACGTGGCCCTTGCCTATAAGTACCTGCAGCCGGACGCCACGCTCGACGGCCTGACCGACACCGACTTCCACCTGGGCGGCACCAACGCCAAGGGTTTCATCCTGGGCGGCAGCTACGGCATCTCGCCGTACGCATGGCTGAGCGCGCGCTACTTCAACGCGAAGGAAGTCTTCGGCCCGCCGCTTTCCATCGACGTGTTCCAGCTCGAAATGAATGCGCGGTTCTAAGGAGGCGACATGAAACGCACCCTCATCGCACTGGCCTTGCTCGCCGTCATGCCGGCGGCCTTCGCCCAGACCGGCAGTCTCGAAAGCCGCATCCGCGACCAGCTGCGGGAAGCACGTACGCAATTGCAGGACCTGCAGGCGCAGCAGTCGCAATGGGCCGCGGAGAAGGCGGCACTGGAGAAGGAGCGCGACGAGGCGAAGCAGGCGGCGGAAGCGGCCCGTGCCGGCGCGAAGACCGCCACGGGCCTGTCGCCCGAAGCCATCCGCGCCATCGCCGCCGAACGGCAGAAGCGCGAGGCCGCCGAGGCCGAGTTGCAGCGCGGCAAGGCCGACGCGGGTTCCGCGGCCGTGGCCTTGCGTACCGCGGAAGCCGAACGGACAAAGCTTGCGAAGGAACTCGACGCGGCAAAGGGGCAGGTGGACGCCTGCACGGCGCGCAACGTGCAGATGTACCGCGTGGGCCAGGAGGTGATTTCGGCCTACGAGAACATCGACATGGCCGACGTGGTCGCCTCGCGCCAGCCCTTCGCGGCGAAGGCGCGGGCGAAGCTGGAGAACGCGGCGCAGTCGTTCGGCGACAGGCTCTACGAGCAGCGCTTCGATCCGCGGGCCGGCCAGGCATCGGCCACGCCATGAAGCGGAACGGGTTAGCCCAGTGGTGGGGCGCAAGGGACGGCATCGGACACCGCACCGGACAAGGACGTCCCCATGCGTTCCGTGTCGGCGGCGAGGTGGGTCATGTATCCCGACCATGATCTCGCGTCGCCGCCCGCGTACCACGTATCGCGCCCACGCAGCTCGCGCGCACGCGCGGCGGCGGATGCGCGGATCTGCGGCATGACCTGTATGCACGCCCTGGCCGAGATGCTTCGCCAGCTTTATTCGGCCCGGCAGGGCCGGGCGGCGGAGGTGCTGATGGACCGTTGCTCGCGCGAGGCGCTGGAGAAGCTGGTGCGCGAGTCGTCGGCCTTCCTCGGCTCGCGTGTGCTGTACGCCGTGGAAGACAGGCTACGCCATCGCAAGCCGCAACTGGACGATACCGCGCTGCCCACGATCCGCGCGATCGCGAGTGTGTTGAACGCGTGGCTCCACGACGGGCGCCGGTTGGCGATCCGCGCGGTGCTGCGCGAACTCAGCGAGGACGAGCTCAAGGAACTCGCCGCGCTACCGGAATTGAATGACGAAGTGGCAACGATGACCGGCGATTTCGCGGGCGGGAACGCGCCCTGATCGTTGCCGATACACAGCGCGGCGCAGACACGCCGCAACCGTTTCCGAGGCCAGTCATGATCGTACGCACCCAGGTTCCCGCCCGTAGCCGTTCCAGCCAGCCCGCGAAGCCGCGACCGGCGTTGCACCGGCGCGCGATGTGCCACTTCATCGCCCTCGCACTGTTCGGCGGTGGCGCGGCTCACGCGGCCACGCCGCAGGCGGCGTTCAGTCCCGGCTGGCTCGCCGGCAAGCAAGTGGGTGCCGCGCGCCCGGTCACGAGCGGGACCGGTAGCGGCCAGGTGGGCAACGGCGGCAACGTCTTCACGCCCGGCAACGTGATGCTGCAACAGCGCGTGCAGCAGTCGATCGCAAACCTCGACGCGGCCGCCCAGGCCGTCGCGGCGCAGATGAGTGCGCAGAAGAGCGCCCAGGCCGCTGCGCAGGCGCTGGCCTCGAACGTGCCGGACGGCCTGGGTGCCGGCGGCCTCAAGGTCGACAGCCGCGTGGGTACCGATCCGACGCTGTGGCAGAACGCCAACGCGCCGACGCAGTCGGTAGCCGGCGGACGCACCACCGTGGAGATCAAGCAGACGAAATCCAAGGCGATCATGACCTGGGAGTCGTTCAACGTGGGGCGGAAGACCACGGTGCATTTCGATCAGACCGGTGGCGCGCAGACGAACGGCGGCAACCAGTGGATCGCGTTGAACCGCGTCAACGACCCGAGCGGCAAGCCCAGCGAGATCCTGGGCCAGATCAAGGCGGAGGGCACGGTCTACCTGCTCAACCGCAATGGCGTGATCTTCGGCGGCGGCGCACAGGTCGATACGCACTCGTTGCTTGCGAGTTCACTCGACCTCTTTTCCAGCGACGTGGCGAAGAGCAACGCATTCTTCCTGAAGTACGGCATCGGAAGCGCGGCGGATCCGGAGAATATCCTCGGCCTCGGCAATTCGGTGGACATCCTCACCGACAGCGGTGATGCGGGACGGCCCGATGCGCAACGAGGGGCCGTGGAAGTCGAAAAGGGTGCGATCATCTCAGCTTCCAAGGACGGCTACGCTTTGCTCTCGGCCCCCCGCATCGAACAAGGTGGCCAGATCGTCGCAGACAGCGGACAGGTGATCCTGGCGGCAGTCCAGAGCCTCCGGCTCGCGACGAATTCCTCGGCCAACGGATTGGATGTCGTTGCGCCCTTCAGCACGCAGAAAGTGGATGGCGTCATCGCCAACACGGGCCTGATCCAGGCACGGCAAGGGCGCATCCAGTGGCTCGGCGAAGACATGCAGCAGGATGGGGTGCTTGTCTCTTCCACCAGCCTCAGCCATCCAGGCAGCATCCGCTTCGACGTGGGAAGCCAACAGAATTTCTCGTCCGTGCTCAGCCTCGGTCCAACGTCGGTCACTACGGTGCTGCCGGAGAAGAACGGGGAAACCACCACGTCGTCGCCGGATGCCGATGCGGCGTTCGTGACGAGCAACGTGGACTTCAACATGAAGACCGTGCTGCGGCCCGGGGCGCTGGTGGAGGTGCCGGCAGGTAACGTCACCTTCCATCGCGACGCCTACGTGGACAGCGGCGCCACGATCGATGTGTCCGGACTTGCCGACGTCACGCTGCCGATGTCGGCCTTGCTCGTCACCATTCCGCGCGTGGGCCTGAACGAACTCGCCAACTCGCCGCTCCTGCGCGACAGCTTCCTGTTCTCCGCGAAGAATGTCGCGATCGACAGCACCCGCGCCGGGACGCGCCCGGACGGCCTGGACTGGGTGGGCAGTCCAATCCTCAACGTTGCGGGCTACGTGAATACCGTGCCGCGCACCGTCGACCAGCTGATGATCCGCGCGGGCCATATCGCCTTCCAGCAGGGCGGTATCGTCCGCACCGGCGCCCAATTGCGGCTGGAGGGCGGCTTCCTCAATTACTTGCCGGGCTACGTCGCCACGCCCCGCCTCCAGGCCAGCAACGGGCTTATCTACGACATCGCTTCCGCGGATCCCAATGTCGACTACACCGGCTTCGCGGGTGTCTACAGCCAGAATCATTCCCGTTGGGGCGTCACCGAGACCTACAACAATCCGCTGCTGGCCAATACGGGCCGCTGGGATCCGGGCTTCATCCATGGGGGGGACGCCGGTACGCTTTCGGTTGGAAAGAGCGACAACGACACGCTCATCAACGATGTGATCCTCGACGGCGACGTGAGCGCGCACGCTTATGCCGGGCGCGAGCAGGTGCGTGGCAGGAACGAGCCGATGGGTGGCTCGCTCGATATCGATGTGATCGAGCTCTCCAAGCAAAATCCCTTGAGTGGAGTGTCCCTCGCCAATTCCGTGAACTTCGTGATTCAGGCGGAGCACGTGCCGCTTGAGGCATACGCTCCCCAGATAACGGCGGACGACCCATGGCCGGTCAAGGGTGGCGACCCCGCCGACCCGAACAACCCGCTATCGTGGCGCAGCCTCTCCACGGCGATGATCGACAATGCGGGCCTGCGCAAGGTTCGCATCAGCACCGCGGGCACAATCCTGGTGAAGGACGGCGATGAATTGCACGTAACGAACGGCGGCGAAGTAGATCTCACCGCAACCAACGTCGACATCGAAGGCGGGATCGTGTCGCACGGCGGCTCGATCGACCTTTCGGCGCGTGCCACGGAGCCGAACCGACAGGAATCCATCACCTCGGCCATCACGATGGGGGCACGGGGACGCCTCGACGCGAGCGGCCTGTGGGTGAACGATGCGGGCCGGACAATGGATGATGCGCAAGGCGATCACTGGATCGACGGTGGCAGTGTCACGTTGACCGGTTTCACCAGCGGCCGTGCGAACGTTCCCGATATCACGCCGGACATTCACCTGGCTGGCGGGTCCGTCATCGACGTGTCCGGCGGCGGCTACGTCGGTACCGACGGCGTGCTCTCGATGAACGGTGCGGTACCGAGAGGCAGGGGTGGCAACGTGACGTTGCAGACCCACGTCGATACGGCGCAGATGAGCTTCGCCACGTTCGGATCAGGCCAGCCATCCGACATTCTGGGCGGAGCGATCGAACTCGGTTCCACACTTGTGGCCGAAGGGTTTTCAGGCGGTGGCAAGCTGACCCTGCACGCCCCGGAGATCCAGATCGGCGGCGAGACGTCGCCAACGCCCGGCATCGCGCTCCTCTACCTCGACCCCTCGATGTTCTCGTCGCTGGGTTTCTCCAGTTACAACCTTCTGGCGGAAACGGACGTGACCGTAGCGCCCGATGCGCAGGTCGCGGTGGCGCCAAGGGCGATGCTGGCCGACCGGACGGCACTGCTGGGCGTCGGCAGCCGTTCGGGTCTGCTCGGACCCACAGGGCAAGGGGATGTGGCCGCATCGGGCACACTCGACCCGTATGTTCGCTACACCCAGCGGCAGCCCGGCGATGGCCTGGCAGTCCAGGCCGGCATCTACCGGGCCTGGTCGGGTGTCGACCTTCCGGGGGTCAGATCCAGCGTGATCATCGGAAAGGGTGCGCGCGTCGGCGTGGATGCGGGCGGCACCGTGGCCCTCGCTGCGACCGGCAGCGTCGTCGTCGACGGTGCGCTGGTGGCGCGCGGGGGCTCGATCGCGCTGCACGATCTCAATGTAAGCGTCGCCATCGGCAAGCTGGATGCGCCCAACCGGAGCGTGTGGCTGGGTGCCGACAGCGTGCTGGATGCAAGCGGCATCTCGCTTCGGGACCCCGGCGCGGGCAGGCTACCCGGCGATGGAACGGCGACCGCCTTGCGGCGCGACGGTGTGGTCCTCAATGGCGGCAGCATCCAGTTGTACTCGGACCATGACGTGGTGGCCGAGCGCGGCTCGCGCGTTGTCGTTTCCGGTGCCAGCGACACCTACGATCTCCCGGCAAGCGGACGGCGGGCGGGCATCGCAAGTGTGTCCGATGTGGCTACGCCTGTCTGGAGCGACGGCGGCACCCTGGACATCCAGACGAACGCGGGTCTGTATTTCGATGGGACGATCGATGCCCGCGGTGGCGCTGCACTGGCATCCGGCGGTCAGTTTGCGATTTCCACCCGAACCGGCAGGTCGCAGTCCAGCAGCAATCAGGGACTGCTCGTATTCACGCAGGACGAGTGGCGCCTTCCGCAGGGAAGCGATCCTTTCGCTTCCACTGCGCTCGACGAGGGCGACGGCGGCGACGTGCGCTTCGACGTGAACAGGCTCGCGGGAAGCGGCGTGGATGACTTCTACGTCGGGCGGCCCGTCGACGGCGGTGACGCGACGGTGCTGCAGGGCCTCTCGATCGCGTTCGCGGGGGACGTATCCCTACGCACGGGTCGCAGCATCCAGATGCAGACGGTCGGTCTCTCGGCCATCGGCGCCGATGCGCGTACACCGGCGGATGGCGTGAGTGGCACAGGCGGGACGGTGTCGCTGGAAGCGCCCTACGTCGCGATCCTGGGTGTGAGAGCCCTGGCGGCAGCGCCCGCGCCCAGCACGCTCGATGGCGGCACCCTGAATGTGGACGCCCAGGCTATCGATCTGGGCGGCCGCGTGAACCTTGCGGGCTTCAGCCAGGCGTCATTCAATGCCCTGGGCGACATCCGTTTCACTGTGCCCGCCACCGACACCAGCACCAACCTCACGGGCTGGCTCTACAGCACGGGCAATCTGGCTTTCACGGCCAGCCGGTTGTACCCGGTGACGCATTACTCGTTCCTGATCGATGCGGCTCATCCGTCGTCCGAAACCACGGTGTCCTTCCACCCCTCGGCACGGCGCGATGGCACGACGCCACTCAGCGCCGGCGGCACGCTTGCGGTAGCCGCGGACCACATCGAGCAGGACGGCACCGTGTGGGTACCCTCGGGCTCGATCGTGCTCGGCACCGACGATCCGGAAGCGATGAAGACCGCGCTCGGTCTGCCCGATGCGCTGCCGGTCGTCTCGGCGCGCGACGTGCACCTGGGGGCGGGAAGCGTCACCTCCGTGTCGCTTGGCGGGGCAACGTTGCCGTACGGTACGACCGTCGACGGCAAGGACTGGCATTACGAAAACGCCGACGGCAGCAATCAGCCGCTGGTCGTTCGGCCGCCGGAGAAATCCATCGCCATCGCCGGCGGCTCCATCGCCCTGGATGCCGGTGCGGTGGTGGACCTCTCGGGCGGTGGCGACCTGCAGGCCGTGGAGTGGGTTCCCGGTACCGGAGGGTCGCGCGATGTCCTCGCGCAGACCTATGTCGACTACAGCACGTCGCAGGAAGGCCAAAGGAAATCGCAATACGCGGACGGCCGGCCCATCTACGCGATCCTGCCCGGTTACGACGCGCCGTTGTCCGCACACGATACGGCGCTGGAACTCGGTATGGGCGCCGGTCCGCAGGCGGGGCAGGCAGTGTACCTGTCCGGCGTCCCCGGCCTGGCCGATGGCGTGTACACACTTCTTCCCGCGCGTTACGCGACCCTGCCGGGGGCGTACCGCATCGTGCAGAACACGGGCGTCAAGGATCCCGTGCCGGGATCGGCAAGCACGGCGCCCGACGGCAGCCACCTGGTCACCGGCTACTTCACCAACGCCCTGACTGGCGCGCGAGACGCACGCGCGAGCTCGTTCACGGTGCAATCGGCGGACACGTGGGGACAGTATTCGGAATACGCGCTCACCTCGGCCGCCACTTTCTTCGCCGACAAGGCGGACGCGAACGGCGACGTCGTACCCCGCCTCGGTGCGGATGCGGGGCGCCTGTCCATCGCCGCCACCGCGGCGCTGACTCTGGGCGCAACACTGGACGCCGATCCGGCAAAGGGTGGCCGTGGCTCGCAGGTGGATATTGCCGGCGATGCGATCCAGATCGTGGGCGGTGGCGAAACAACACGAGAGGGCTATCTGCACGTGGCGGCCGACGAGCTGTCGACGTTGGGAGCCGGCAGCCTGCTCATCGGCGGCAAGCGCTCGAGTACCGACGACGGCGATCGTGTCGACGTGCTCGCCAACCACGTGCTGCTGTCGAACGACGCGGCACATCCCCTGCAGGGCGGTGAAATCATCCTCGCCGCGAACGGAAGCGGTGGCGTGACCCTGGACGATGGCAGCGTGCTCCGCGCGACGGCCAGCAGCGATAAGGCCGGGGCGCCCCTCATCATCGGACAGACCGCCAGCGACACCTCGCCGGGCGTCAGTGGCGATGGCGCCCTGTTACGTGTATCGGGTATGGACGCGGCACCGGTGTTGCGAGCGAACATCACCGGACTGGACGGAGCGGCCGGTATGCCCGGCGGGGATCTCGTCGTAGGGGCCGGTGCCGTGATCGAGGCCGCGATGTCGATCAGCATGGATGCCACCGGGCTCACCATGCTGGCCCCGGATGCCACGCTGCATGCGCAGGCAGTGGACGTCACCGCATCCCGCATCGGCCTGACCGGCAGCGATCCAGCTCCCCAGGACGAGGCGGGCCGCCTGCTGATCGGTCCGCGCACGCTTGCGCAACTTGCGGCGAGCGACGAGCTTACGCTGAGGGGGCGCAAGGCCATCGACCTCATCGGCGACGCCACGCTAAGCGTGGCGAACGCGCTGACATTGAGCGCGCCGACCATCCTGAGCGACGGCGGACACGCGTCGCTCGCCGCCGGCTCGCTCACCATCGGCAACGACACCGGCGGTACGTCCGCGGCGCCCCTGGCCGGCGACGGCAGCCTGCGCGTGGACGTGGCGGACCTGTATCTCGGAGGAGGTAGCACTTTGTTGAGCGGCTTCGCGCAGTTCGCGGCGAACGCCACCCGCGGCGTCCATGGCACCGGCGTCGGCGTGATCGATCTCGGCGCGGCAGACGTCGATGTCGCCACGCCAGGCTTCGCACTATCGCTTGGCGCGGACAACCGCATGCAAACGACCGGTGCCATGCAGCTGTCCGGGAACGGCGGGACGCTCGCCACCGTTGGCACCGCGGGCGGAAAGCTCGCCCTGCAAGCGGGCTCCATCGATCTCGACACCGCCATCGTAACGCCGGGCGGCAGCGTGTCCCTCCATGCCAGCGAAGGGGATGTACACCTGGGCGATCACGCGGCGATCGATGCCAGCGGCCTCGCACTGCCGTTCATCGACACGACCGTGCCGATACCCGGTGGCTCCGTGAACTTGCAGGCGGACGCGGGAAACATCGTGACGTCGGCTGGATCGAAGATCGATGTCAGTAGTCCATCCGACGGGAAGAGCGCCGGTAGTGCCGGACGCCTGACCGTGGTCGCGTCGCAAGGCAGCGCACTCCTCGACGGAACGCTGGCCGGTCACGCCGCCACCGGTTACCTCGGCGGCGTGCTGTCCCTGGACACCGCCGGTTCGCTGGACCTGGGTGCACTCGCCGGCAGGGCGGACGCGGGTGGCATGGACGGTTCGATCACTGTCCACACGCGCAGTGGCGATCTCTCGCTCGGCGGCGGACAGACGCTGCGCGCGCATGCCGTGAACCTCACTGCCGATGGTGGCAGCGTGAGCGTCGCGGGCGATGTCGATGCCTCGGGCACGTTCGGCGGCAGCATCAAGCTGTTCGGTGCACGTGGCGTGGACGTCGACGGTAGCCTGGCCACGAGTGCTTCCGCGGCAGGGAAGGACGGCGGCGACATCGCCATCGGCACCGGCGGCACCGGCGACGGTACGGTGAACGATGTGTTCGGGTACCAGAACGTGCAGCGGGCCGATGCCGGCCACATCCGTATCGGCGCCGGCGCGCGTATCGTGCAGAGCGGCACCGGTAGAGACGGCAAGCTCTACCTTCGCGCACCGCTGTTGAGCGATGGCGACGTGCCCGTCGACATTGCGCCGCAGGTGGACCTGTCGTACACGCGCGAGCCTTCGCTCGAAGCCTATGCCGTGTGGGATACGCGCGATTCGTCCTCCGATCCTGCGAAACACTTCGACGGCCTGGTGGACGCCGCGGGATGGTTCAGTGCCGATCCGTCCACGGGCAAGCCGATGCTCGTGGCAGGTACTTTCATGGACGATGCGGGCAATGTCGTGCCGGGCCCCGATCCGGCGGATGCGGCGCAGGTTGCCGATTACCTCGCGCGCTATCGTTTCACCCCGTCGGCGGCGAACCAGGCGCACACCTCGTTCTACGGTTACCGCAATGGTGACGAGAGCCAGGGCGCGGGCACCTTGATGGGCTTCATCGAAGCGCCGGGTTTCACCTTCGAGAACCGCCTGAAGGGTGCGGCACCGACGCTTGCCATGCGCCCTGGCGTGGAACTGCGCAACGGCGACGCCACCTGGAACGATGGCAGCATCGCGGTGCTCACGAACTGGAACCTCGGCGCCGGCACCCGCGATGCGGACGGCACGCTGCACCTTGCCTATCGCTACGGTGCGCAGGCTCCCGCGTTGAGTCTGCGCGCGGAGGGCGACCTGGACATCCGCGCAAGCATCACCGACGGCTTCTACCAGGAGGGCAGCGCGGGTGGCACGGGCGGCAAGGCGCCGGAGGCCGGTCAGGACGAGGCCAAGATGTGGTACGAGACGATCGTGAGCCAGGCCAACGGCACGGAGACGATCGACGGCCTGTTCGCGAAGCCGGAGGAATTCACGGACGGCGATTCCGAGGCCGTGAAGCAGTACTACGGCCAATACGTGGAGTACGCGAAGTACCTGACGTCGGGCATCGGTGAATTCAGCGATCCCAACAGTCCGACGCCGGTCACGCCCGCCACGGTGATTTCGTTCTCGCTTGGTTTCGGGTTGCTCGATCCCTCGGTACAGGCGCCGCCGGCACCGACACGGCCGACTGTGCTGAACGAGTATCCGTCCTACCTCGCCGGCTACAAGGGGTACCTCGTCACGGCAGGCACGTCCACGGATTTCAAGGACACCTTTACCATGCCGTTCGACTTCGTCACGCTCGACGGACCGCCGACGACGCTTGACGTGATCGCGCCTACGGCCGCGCCGGTCGACAACGGTCCGTCGCCCCAGGCGGTGGCCGGCAATCCGCTGCCGATCCTGAGCGCGACGCTCACGGGCGGCAACAGTTCCACCTATCGCCTCACGGCAGGCGCGGATCTCGCATCGACCGATCCGGGAGCCACGCTCGCAGGCAGCCTCGGCGCGGTGCACCTGTCCGGGCATACGGACTACGCCGACCCACAGACGGACCGCGTGCTTGCCGCACCCACCGTCGTGCGCACAGGCACCGGCGACATCGAGATCGCGGCGGCCGGCGATATCCGCTGGACGGATGAAAGGGCGCCCGCGGCAGTGTACACGGCGGGTGCGCCGGTGCAGGGCACGACGGCCGACGACTCCGTATCGCTGTTGAGGCCGTCGACGAATATCGGTCTTGAGGAGTCGGCCACGCCGGAACTGGTCCTCACCGGCCCGGTGAACCCGGACGGTGCGGGCCATCTTGATCTGCACGCGGGCGGCGACATCGTTGGCATCCAGGACGCGGTGGACACGTCCGGCGACCTCACAGGCACGGCCGGTACGCACACGGCGCAGTACTGGTGGCCGTGGATGCAGACGAACAACAGCGAAACGCGATCGTCGATCAACTTCGGCGGCTTCGACCAGGGCCTGATGAGCGTCGGCGGCAACGTCAGCGTGCAGGCCGGGGGCGACATCCGTCAGCTTTCGGTGTCGCTGCCCAGCACCTGGATCATCGACACCGACGCCTCCGGTGCGCGCAGCCTCCAGACCTTCGGTGGCGGCGACCTCGACGTGCGTGCGGGTGGCGACATCCTCAGTGGCACCTATTTCGTGGCGCACGGCCGCGGCAGCATCGAAGCCGGCGGCCGGATCGGCAGCGACTTTTCCGTGTCGTATACGACCCCGCTGAATCGCGAGGCGACCATGCCGGTTTCCACGTTGATCGGCATGCAGGACAGCCAGGTCACGGTCCAGGGTGTCGGTACGGTCGACCTCGGCGGCGTTTTCAATCCGTCCCTGCTGGACAGCAACGCGGTGTCGGCACTCGCTTCGGCGGGGCATCCCGATCGCCAGAACTATTCGGCGGCGTCCCGCATCGACATCACGTCCCTCCTGGGCGATGTGGCCTACGGCGACCTGGCGTCACCGATCTCGCTGTTCACCGCCGGGCTGATACCGTCGGCGAGTTTCTTTGCCGACACGGCCGGAGACATGTTGCCGGCCTCGGTGCGCTTCGCATCTCCTAACGGCGACTTGACCTTGCTCGGCAGCGGCGAACTCTATCCGTCCAGGGACGGCAACCTGGAACTGCTTGCGCGGGGTAACGTGACCTTCGACCTCGCGAAT
Organism: Luteibacter sp. HAY1-4A; assembly: GCF_056755355.1. Lineage (NCBI taxonomy): Bacteria > Pseudomonadati > Pseudomonadota > Gammaproteobacteria > Lysobacterales > Rhodanobacteraceae > Luteibacter > Luteibacter sp. HAY1-4A. The sequence continues at coordinate 9,195 of NZ_JBNDHZ010000012.1, read as the reverse complement.
GTGGGGCAGGTCACCAATCGTCCCGCATGGGGCATGATCGACGCCCCCTTGAGTTCCCTGGTTTCTCCCTTGAACCTTACGCCGCTGGGGCTCACGTCGGGAGCGAGTGCGCCGCAGAGTGGTTATCTGATGGGACAGACGTTGACCGTCGCGGCGGCACAATCGGGTTTTCACGCCACCGATGCCTGGCACGCCGACGACACCGATCCCGTGCGGGTCTACGCGCTTGATGGCGACATCGTCAATGGCAGCGCGGCAAGCGTGAACGCAAGTTTCCTGATGCCGAACAAGGTGGCGCATATCGAGGCCGGCCGGGACATCGTCGATCTCGCCTACCTCGGTCAACAACTCCACAACGCCGACATTTCGGTGATCAAGGCCGGTCGCGACATCGTCGATCGACCGCTCGCCGATGTGCCGCTCGGCGAGCAGACGGGCAATCCCCTGGCGGTCATCGCGCAGGCCGGGCCGGGCTACCTCTCCGTGGAAGCCGGCCGGAACCTGGGGCGTCTCGCGTCGCAAAGTGAACTGTATACACCGCCGCTTGGCGTAAAGGCGCTCATGGCGCCGGCAGGGGGCGTTCAGTACACGGGTATCGACTCCGTTGGCAATATCTACAATGCCGCACTTCCCGACCAGGGTGCGTCGCTCATCGTCTCGTACGGGGTCGCACCGGGCGTGGACCGTGCCGCCTTCATCGCGCGCTATATCGACCCGTCGGCGGTCAAGCCGCCGGGCCTGGATGATGCGTCCGCCGCGCTGGTGGCATTCGTCGAGAACTACGACGCGGGCTTGTCGGTGAACACGGGACTCGTCGCCGACAGTCACGTGCCGGACTACAGCGTCGACCAGGCCTGGGCACGGTTCCAGGCGCTTCCGGACGAAGCGCAGGCCATCTTCACCCAGCAGACGCTGTTCCGTGTGCTCGCGCAGGTAGGCAAGGACTACAACGACGTGTCGAGTCCTTTCGCGAACCAATACGCCCGAGGTTATGAGGCGCTCAACACGTTGTTCCCCGCATCGCTCGGCTATACGGCCAACGGCCTTGGCGGCGGCGGCAATGGTGCCGAGAAGACCATCCGCACGGGTGACCTCGACATCCGCGGCAGCACGATCCAGACGCAGCGTGGCGGGGACGTCTCCATCGTCGCGCCAGGCGGCGAAGCATTGCTGGGCAGCGCTTCCGCTCCGCCGGTCATCACGAACAGCGTCACCGGCGACGTGCTCGCGGGCCCGAACACTCAAGGCATCCTCACGTTGCAGCGAGGCAATGTCTCGCTGTTCACCGATCGCAGCACCTTGCTCGCGCAGAGCCGCATCTTCACCGAGCAGGGCGGCGACGTGACGATCTGGAGTTCCAACGGCGACATCAATGCCGGCAAGGGTGCGAAGACGAACAGCGAGATCCCGCCGGTGCGCTATCTGTGCTCGGTCGATGCATGGTGCTTCCAGGATGCGGCGGGCCAGGTGAGCGGCGCCGGCATCGCCACGCTGCAGACGATTCCGGATGCACCGGAGGGTTCGGTGTACCTGATGGCTCCGCGCGGCACGGTGGACGCGGGAGACGCGGGCATACGCGTTTCCGGCAACCTCGTCGTGGCCGCGGCGCATGTGGCGAATGCGGACAACGTGCAGGTGAAGGGCGATGCCGTGGGCCTGCCCGTGGTTCAGGCGGTGAATGTCGGTGCGCTCAACGCCGCGAGTTCCGCCGCGTCCGCCGCCACGAAGGCCGCCGAAGACGTGGCGCGCCAGCAGCAGGCCGATGCGCGCGACCGGCAACCTTCGATCATCTCGGTGCAGGTGATCGGCGGCGATCCGAGTGCGAGTGTCGACGACAAGGCACGCGGTGCCGGTTACGACAGTGCAAGCCCGGTGCAGGTCGTTCGCCGCGCAGGTGCCGCGGGAGACGGACTGACACCGGCGGAGCGCGCGCGACTCGTGCAATGAATCAGGCCTTCGTTGTCATGCGACGTGTCATGAACGTGGTTTGTGCCAACGGTACGTTAACCGTGTAACCGTTCTGGCATGTCGAAGGACATCACCACGTCATGGCCGGGACAATAACGAAGCGAATACTCGTAAGGCCTCCAAGAAGGAGGTCTTACGACTAGGGGTAACACCATGTTCAAGCGCAATGCTATGGGGAACACCCGCGCCAAGCTCCTCGCTGGCGCCGTATTGATGACGCTCGGTCTGACCGCTGCCGGCGCAGCGATGAGCACCAACGTGGGTGGCGGTGGCGCAACGCTGCCTGCCGGTGGTTACGTTGGTTGGAATTTCACCACGTCGGGCGCCGTGTCGCCCGTCTTCTCCAGCAACGTGTCGGGCAAGCCGGGTTCGTCGGTCGACACGGCTTCGCTGATGGGTAACTGGGCCAGCACCAGCTCGCCGACGAACAGCGTGTCGTACTGCCAGACCGGCAGCGGCGGCGGCAAGAAGATCTTCGATCACTCAGACGGTACGGCCACCTGGGGTGGCGCCGGTCAGGCCTGCACCGGCGCGGCGAGCGCGACCACCGGTTTCGGCGCCGATACCTCGATCGTCGATCCGCACTTCGTGGGCAGCGACGCGCCCATGTCGCAGAATGAGTTCAACTGGTTCGGCAATGGCACCAACCTCGGCAACAAGGCCACCAAGTACGGCCAGCCGTCGCAGTTCCCGGCCATCGTGGGTTCGGTTGCCGTCGCGTTCAATAACCCGGACGTGGCTTCGCTCGACTTCGCCGATGCCGGCCTGTGCCGCATCTTCTCGGGCCAGGTGACCAACTGGAACCAGCTCACGGCGTCGGACTTCAACACCGTCCCGTCGCTTCCGCTGCCGAGCCGCACGCTCGTTCTCGCCTATCGCGGCGATGGCAGCGGCACCACGTTCTCGTTCGCCAACCATCTCAGCAACGTCTGCACCTCCCTCCCGAGCGGCAAGTTCTTCCAGGCCGACCAGAGCTTTGCCACGGTGACCGCTCAGTTCACGCTGCCGGCGGGTTCCATTGCCGGTCAGGGCAACCCGGGCGTCGTGACCGCCATCAGCAACACGGCGGGCGCGATCGGCTACGCCGAGTCGGCCAACTTCAAGCACACCACTGTCTCGGCCACCACTCACGTCGCCAAGGTGAACGGCAAGGACCCGTACACCGATTTGCCGGACGCCCTCACGTTCACGACCGTTGCGGTGGACAAGGTCATCAACGGCTGGAATCCCGCCGGTGGCAGCCTGATTCCGGGTACGCCGAAGGTCGACGCGCTCGTCGGTGCCACCACGGCCGGCTGCATGGTCATGGCCGATCCCTCCACGTACGCGAAGGGCGTCGGCACCAGCTACCCGATCCTCGCCGTGTCGAACCTGATCTTCAACCAGAAGGGTAACGGTAGCGATCTGGCCGCCACGCGCGACCTGATGTCCTACACCTACAGCACCACCCGCCGCGTGGGCGCCACGCTCGTCGGCAACCGCACCGCCACCGGTGGCGGCACGGGCTACGCGTTCGTCACCGCTCCGGCGGCCGCGTCGAAGATCAACACCTGCATCACTCTCTGATCGATTACGGATCGGACCGTCACGGATGAGTCATGGATGAGCGGAAAGGGCCTTCGGGCCCTTTCTTTTTTGACATCGGGCCGAAACGTGCCTCGCCGTATGCTCGACGAAGGAGGAGGAAAGACGATGCGACCGTGGCGCGTGCAAGGATTCAGCCTGCTGGAGACGCTGGCCGCGATGTTCCTGCTGGCGCTTTGCTTTGGCGCGCTCATGCAGGCCGCGGGCGCATCCATGGCGTTGAACGCACGCGCCGCCGACTACACGCAAGCGTCGCTGTGGGCCAGCGGCTTTCTCGACCGGCAATTTGTAACGGAGTTTCGATCGACGGGAACGCATGAAGGCCGGTTCGACGACACCTATCGCTGGACGATGACGGTGACCGAACCGCCGTCGGAGTCCGCGGTGCCGACCGTCACGCCCATGCGGCTCTACCGCATCGCGCTCACCGTCGAATGGCGCGAGAAGGGGAAGGACGCATCGGCGCGGTTCGTCACGCAACGCGTGGTGTCCGAACTTCCTCCACGCGATCCGCCGAGGGGCGATTCGTGAAGCGGGCATCCGGCTTCAGCCTGATGGAAACGCTGGCGGCGCTGGCGTTGCTCGCGCTACTGCTCCTTGGCGTGCTCGCTTCGCTGGAGACCATTGCGCGATCCACGCATGCCAGCCTCGCCGCGACGGAGCGGCTCGACCAGATGCGGGCCACGCAGAACTATCTCCGCAGGGCGCTTTCCGGTGCGCTTCCCTACCCATGGGCCTTGGGAAAGGACAAGCATCCCGTGGTGTTTCGCGGAAACGAACAGGCGGCAACCTTCGTTGCGCCCGGCCCGGGATACCTCGCGAACGAGGGGCTGCAATTGCAGACGCTTTCGCTGGTCGGCGAGCCGGGCGATCAACGCCTGGAGGTGGCTTTCGCGCCGCTTCCGACGCGCAGCGGTGCCAAGGTGGTGCCGGCGTCGCCGGAGATGTTGCTGGAACATATCGCATCGGGTCGTCTCGTCTACGGTGGGCGCGACGAACAAGGTCGCGTGCTGCCCTGGCAGCCGTCATGGCCGGATGAGCAGCGCATGCCGACGTTGGTCGGCATCGAACTCACGCTGCGTCCCGGTCTTCATTGGCCGACACTGGTGGTGCCGCTGCGCATGGACGCCGGCGCCGTCAACGACCGCGAAGCGTACGTTCGGCTGGCCACGACCGGAGCGGCACCGTGATTCCCTTCGCCGGAACGCGCGCGCAACGCGGCGTCGCGCTGCTCGTCGTGCTCTGGGGATGCACGCTGGCGGCGATCACCCTCGGCGCTTTGGCGAGCAGCGCCAAGGTGGAGGGCACGCAAGCCCGCGGCCAGTATCTGCAGACCAAGGGTCTCTATGCGGCGGAAGCGGGTATCGAACAGGCGGCCTATCGTCTTCGCGCCCGCCAGGCGAGCCAACGCTGGGCGGTGGATGGACGGACGTATCGTTTGCGCGTGGACGATGTCGACGTCGCGGTGTCCATCGTGGACGAAGATGGAAAGCTCAACCTCAACACGGCCACGCCCGAGCAGATTGCTGCGTTGCTTCTGGCCGTGGGAGGCGATCCGGAGAAAGCGCCGCGTTGGCGCGACGCCATCGTTCGCTGGGGAAGCGGCGGCGAGCGGTTCGCGGACAGCCTGCTGGCGAAGGGTGGCTTCGCCAGCATCGAGGAGCTGCGCCGCGTGCCCGGCCTGCCCGGCGACGTCGTGGATCGCATGGAACCCGGGCTGACCTTGTGGTCCACCTCGGGACCCAACCTCGCGCATGCGCCCTCAATCGTCGTCGCCGCGGCGACCGGGGCCGGGAGGCAAGCCGCCGAGTCCTATGTGGCCGATGTGCGTGCCATGGACCCGGAACATGGCGGACTTCCTTCCGTGCCCGGACATGCGGAAGGGACCATGGCCTCCCTGCCGTCCAGCGGAACCGTCACCGTCGTCTCGACAGCCACGATGCCCGATGGCCTGTTGGTTCGTATCGAGGCGACGCTCGCGTTGCAGAACGCACCGGGCGACCCACGGGCGTACCGCGTGCTGCGATGGCGCGAAACCGGAGCCGTCGACGAGGGGAACCACGGCAACGACGCCGACGATTCCGTCGCCGCCCGCCGGTAGGAAGGTCTTCAAACGGTCACGAGCGCGGATATATGGACATCGCCAAATCGTCACCGCGCGGGAATAGCGTCTGCTCGCGCGCTTGGGATCGGACCAGGCGCTTGTAGCGCTCTCATCCATCTTCGAGGTACTCGCATGACGACTCAACAATCGGCGTCCAGGAACGGCTGGCTCGCGACCGCGGCGCGTTGCACGCTTCCGCTGCTCGTGGCCGGGGCGGCCTTGCCGGCATCGGCCGGTCAGAACAACCACGCCTATGTGGTGAACCAGGGAAGCAACACGGTGTCGGTGATCGACATGGCCACCAACGGCGTGACCGCCACGATCACCGTGGGCTTCACGCCGGTGGCCGCCGCCGTCAGTCCGGACGGCCATCGCGTCTATGTGGTCAACAGCCAGGCCAATTCCGTATCCGTGATCGACGCCGACACCAACATCGTGTCGGCCGAGGTGCAGGTCGGCTCCACGCCCGCGGCGGTGACGGTGGGTGACGGCGGTGCCAAGGTGTACGTCGCCAACTCCGGCGACAGCACCGTGTCGGTGATCGACGCCGCCACCAACACGGTGGCGTCCAGCATCCCGGTGGGAAGCACGCCGCTCAGCATCGCCGCCGGTCCGCTCGGCGCCCGCGTCTACACGGGCAACATCGGCGACGGCACCGTATCCGTGATCGACACGCGTGCGGGTCGCACGGTGGACACCGTGCTGGTGAACGGCATTCCCTTCGGTCTCGGAATCGGTCCCTTCGGCGCGCTGCTGTATGCACCGGATATCGCGTCCAACAACGTCACCGTCGTGGAAACGCTGCACAACACCGTGGTTGGTAGCGTCACCGCGGGCAACGGCGCGTACGACGTCGCGACCAGCGTCGTCGGCACCCCGGTCTACGTCAGCAACTTCGCGGACAACACGCTTTCGGTGATCGAACCCTTCAGCAAGAAGTCGCTCGCTACCGTTCCCGTCGGCAACTCACCGGAGTCCGTCGCCGTCAGCCGCTCCACCGGCCGGGTGTACGTCACGAACACGGGTTCGAACGACGTCTCCGTGCTCGACCCGTTCCGCAACAAGGTGATTGCCACCGTGCCCGTCGGCAACTCCCCGGCATCCGTGGCCACGCAGCCCTAGTAATCGCGTATCCACGCGAGAGCCGAAAGGGCCCTTCGGGGCCCTTTCTTTTGGTTTTTCTTTTGATATGCACACATAGCGATCACGGCGGGAGCCGCACATTGCCCGGCAGAGACCGTCGGGCGGGGGAGGGGGCTGCGGTGATCCACGATCTGGGCACCTGGTCGAAAGTGCTGGAATTGATGCCCACGGCCATGTTCGTGCGCGATGCCTCGCATCGCTGGGTGTTCGTGAACCGGATAGGCTGCGAAAGCTTTGGCGTGTCCGCTGCCGACGTCCTGGGCAAGCGCGACGACGAGCTGTTTCCGCCCGACCAGGCAGCGCGGTTCGCCGCCGGCGACGATGCGGTGCTGCGCAGCCACGAGGTCGTGGAGACCGAAGAGGCGGTCACGGACCTGCAGGGGCGGGTCCGCACGCTTCTCACCCGGAAGACCTGTATCGAACTGGATGGCGAGCCGCACGTGCTGGCCTCGGTCACCGACATTACCGAATTACGCGAAACCGAGGCGCAGGTGCGGTGGCTGGCCTGCCACGATGCCTTGACCGCACTGGCGAACCGGACCGCCTTGTTCGGAAAGCTCGACGCGGCCATCGCCCGCGCCGCCGGCGGTGGCGAGACTTCGGTCCTTTTCTACCTCGATCTGGACGGCGTCAAACGGGTCAACGACACCTACGGGCACCAGGCTGGCGACGAGCTGCTGGTGGAATTCGGGGCGCGCCTGCGCGGGCTGGTCAGGACGACCGATACCGTCGCCCGCATCGGCGGCGACGAGTTCGCCGTGCTCGTGGAGGGCGGAGGCGACCTGGACGTGGCGGCCATGGCGGAGCGTATCCTCATTCTCGCCGCCATGCCGTTCGACGTGACGGCGAACAAGGCTTTCATCGGCACCTCGGTAGGCATCGTGCACATCGACGGCAATGCCGTGGCATCGGGCGAGATGGCGCGCAAGGCGGACAGTGCGCTGTACGAAGCGAAGCGTGGCCGCAACCGTTACGTCGTCTACACCGACGAGCTCGACTCGGCGCTCGCGCACCGACGCGAAGTAGAACTGGCGTTGCGTGAGACGTTGCGTTCGGGAGAAGGCCTGGAATGCCATTTCCAGCCGCTGGTAAGGGCGGCTGACGGCAAGGTGGTCGGCGTCGAAGCACTTGCCCGGTGGCGGCACCCGCGCCTGGGAGCCGTGCCTCCCGTGCAGTTCATCGCGGTGGCGGAGGAAACCGGCCTCATCGGTCCGCTGGGTGAATGGATATTGCGCGAAGCCTGTACGAGGCTCGCGCCGCTCGACGATCTGTTCGTCGCCGTGAACGTGAGCGCGGTGCAATTGCGCGACGACCGCTTCGCGGACATGGTGTTCAACGCGCTCGCTTCGTGCGGCATGCGGGCGGAGCGGCTCGAACTGGAGATCACGGAGACGGCCATCGTCAATGCGGACGCGGCGACGGTGCGCCTCCTTAAGCGCCTGCGGCGCGCCGGCGTGCGCATTTCCCTGGACGACTTCGGCACAGGGTATTCGAGCCTCACCTTGCTGAAGGACCTGGACGTCGACAAAGTGAAGATCGACCGTTCCTTCGTGCAGCTGGCGCCGACCGCCGACGACTCGGCGGCCATCGTGCGGGCCGTCTCCAACCTCGGCGCCGCACTCGGCTTGTCGGTGGTGGCGGAAGGTGTGGAGACGGAACAGCAGCGTCTTTTCCTGCGGGAAGCCGGATGCGACGAACTGCAGGGCTATCTGTTCTCGGAGGCCGTGACGGAGGATCGCATCAAGGCGATCCTCGGAGACGCCGCCCCGTTCGCCCGGGTTTATTCGAAGGAATAAGCGCCCGCGGGTGGCATCGGCCAGGTGCGGCGCAGGTCGGGCATGCCGGGCACGGTCGTTGGCTGCGGCAGGGGTAACGGCATGCGCAGGCCCGGCAGTCCCCCCGTGGCGTCGCCGACGATCGCGATGACGCAGCCGCCGCTTTCCTGAGAGGTGCCGAAGGACAACCGGCCCCAAGGCATCTGCATCACCAGGTAGCGGTTGGGCAGCATCGAGGGCGCGGATGGCAGGGCGGTTTCGGAGGTCGGGGCGTGAAAGGCCTCGCCCAGTCCCGCGCGCTGGAAGCAGGGTCGCTGTTCGAGCTGGATGGAGGTGAAGCGGACGATGGGCACGTCGCCTCCTTCGTCCATGCCGCGGGCTTCGAAAGCGCTGACCCGGAAGCCGTCACGGGTGACGAAGGGCATGCTGCGCACGATCTGGGACGGGGCATCGATCGTGGGATGCAGGCCACCCGGCAGCTTGTCCGACAAGGCATCCATCGCGTTGGGCAGTGTGCCCATGGTCGCGTTGATGATCTCCACCAGCGTCTTGTCGCTGCGCGGCACGGTCACCGGCTCGGCGCCTGCGGACAGGGCCGGAACTGTCTCTTATACACATCTT